>CAYITT010000065.1:0-4100 GCA_964366275.1 uncultured archaeon | reverse complement strand
GACTGGCTTCTTTTGTTTCTAAAGTCATTATAATCTCCTCTTTTAATTATGTCAAGTAGTTACTAAGTCACTAGTCTATATACCCCGTCTCCACCCTTTTCGTATTTTATGCCCTCGGTCTTGGTTACATCTACTCCCAACTTCTTAGCAAAGTACCGTTGTTCCTCAGAAATTTTGTTTTCCGGTGGAGGAGGTGGCGGGGGGTTGCTTCCACTTTCAACAAACCCACCTGTAAGACCCGACAGTCTCCTCTGTTCGAGCGTAGGCACTGGTACTGGTGTTCTTCCTAACGCAAGACTTGCTGTGCAGGCTGCATCGAAAAACACTGAAGGGTTTTTAAGTCGCATCTCTTCTATGGCCGTAATACCCTCCAGTGTCATGCGTTTACGAACCTCCTTCAAGGTTTCTGCGTACAAAACAGAGCGTGAATTCTGCAAATCTGGGAACTTCTCGTCCACCAGTTGCTTTTGCCGCAGCACAATTATTGAAGAAGCAACGCCTCTCGGATAAAAAACGTCTGCAGCTATATTGCCGATAATTTTCATTTCAGCGCACTCGTTGAGCAGTACTGCAAGCTTCCCGTTCTTTAATTTCTTTGCAAACTCCCTTTGGACCATCAAAACAGCTATCTGCCATTCGCGCTTTAGAAGCTCTAGTAGCAGTTTCTGCGATATTGCATAAGGTATGTTGGATATGACCTTGTTAAAAGACAGATTTTTTATTACGCGCAGCGCATCGTCATTGATTATTTCTGTGTTTTGTAATTTTTCTAATAATGGAATAAATCTCTTGTCCCTTTCTACTGCAATAACCTTCGACTTTTTTGCTATTTTTTCAGTGACATTGCCAATGCCTGCACCGATCTCTAATACAACGTCGTTTCTTTCCAGCTCGGCAAGCTTTATTTCATATTCAATGATCTCATCATCTTGAAGGAAGTATTGGCCTTGCATCTTGTCTGGGCGAAGATTGGTTTCAGCCAATATTTTTTTGATATCCATGAAATCACGTAGTTTAATTGGCAAATAACTTACAAAAATTTAAATAGAAGTTAAAAATTTCAAAAATCATGGTGCATCTGATAAGCAAATTTCATAAAAATTAAATCCTATACCTTGCTATTCTTGCCAGAACATCCTTGTGTGTCATGAACAGCGCACGACAGCAATATCGGTCAAGGCCCATATCATCAAGTACCTTTTTTACAGGCTCGCCCTTCTCGACGCGCGACTGGTAGCTATCCCAAAGGCCGCCTACTGGCTTCCCGCACGATATGCAACGAACTGGAATGATCATTGTCCTTCCCCCCTTATTTCTTCAATACCTTTTTCTGTAATGTAAAATTTCATCGGATAGCCTTCTGTTTTTGAATACACTTTTCTGCATAAGAATTTTATCTGCGAATAAACCTTCTTCCTACCTATTATTTTCGCCAATTCTTTTGCAGTTTTTCCTGGATTATCATTTATACAAAGCAGAATGTTTTTAAAGCGATCGTCCAAATGCCCACCATCAAAGAAAAGAAGATTTATTAGAGACCATATCTTCTAAGCATAGCAGAAAATGCATCACGTTGTCTTTCATATAATCTGGTCATCTCTTCAACAGTCATCTCGGATGCCAAATCCATTCCATCTGCAAAACCATCAACCAATTGTTCAAGAGGATATTTTCGTAGACTACTATCTCTTGGAATTATTTTGCATAAAAGTGCTGGAATCTTTCTACCATTATAGTCGATTAAGTCACAACCTCTCAAGTGTTGTTCGAAAGTTAAATCAGTGCCATCCGGACTCGAGTTATCATAATAAGGACTTTCTCTATTTTGACAAACTTCACTCGCAGCATGAAGTCCAGCCAATCGATAATAGTTACAATATGAGCACGCCATTGCATCTGCCAAAACCCACGGTCGTTGTTTATATGCCATACTATATAGAATAAATACAAACTTATAAATCTTGATTTTGCCGTTGCCTGAGTAATATATCGTTTGGAACAGTTGATTTTTAGCGCAAACGTCCTCAAGCGACTGAAAGTAAACCGAGTCAGGTGCATCATTCAGGCAAATGAGGCTTAATAGTTTCCCTAATTTTTGCAACAAGATCACCGCTCACGTCATCGTTGGACCAAACTGGAACGCTGCCCCAAGTTTCATCTACCCATTCTCTTCTGTCAAAACTTCTTGGAGATTTATAGCGCGGTATCCCGTGAATATGAAGGTGATGTAGTACGTTCCCCATTTGCCAATAATTAAATCTGTCTGGCTTAAACGTTTTTGAAAGAGCTGTTTCCATTTCGCCCATGACATATATCAACTCATCAGCATCCTGAAGTCGTAATTCAGATATTCTTTCAACACGGCTCTTGGCAAAAATAATATAAGAGCCAAGCGTGTGCTGCCCGTAACTAACTTCAAGAACCCAATGACTATACTCTTTTAAAAACCCTTCAACATATCTGTTGTCTTCGTCCCAGAATCGGTCGACCACGGCAATCATAAAAAGTTCCCACAATTAACGCTTGCTCTGCTGCTTTGATCTTCTCGGCCCTGCTGTTGAGCGCGATGGCTTGTGGGGTTCTGTGCGCCGCGCGTCGCTGATGAGCAAAGAGCGGTCATAGTCATGATATAACTGCCTTAATGATTTGTCCTTTGTCCATTCAACAAGGGCATTTGCTATCGCAGTCCTCGACGCATCTGCCTGGCCCCATATACCGCCGCCAGATACATTTACGCTGATATCTACATTCTTTGCCGCATCGCCTGCAAGTATCAAGGCTTCTTTTATGCGCATTTGCTTGTATCTTGGACCTATGAGATCCAATGGCACTGAGTTTATGCGGATAATACCTTTGCCCTCGCGAATGCTAGCCCTGGCTATGGATCGCTTGCGCTTGCCTACAGTCACAATTGCTTTTGATCTTTTTGCCATACTATTCTCTCCATCCAAGAGCTTTAGCAATATCGCCAACTCTCATGTACTTTGTTGATATGGACGCTTCCATCTTTTGCGCTTCGCCAACACCTTCTGGCACACCAGTATATACACGCAATCTTTTGAAGGCCTGTCGGCCCTTACCTGTCTTGTAAGGAAGCATGCTGCGTATAGTTCTTCGCACGATTAGATCAGGGCGCTTAGGAAAGAACGGTCCATGATGCGGAGAGCCGCGCCTCCGGCGGGCAATATATTTTTCCTTTATGCTTCTCGGATCTCCTGTGATTATTATTTTTTCTGCATTTACGATGCTGACATTCTCACCATTGAGCAGCTGCTTGGCTGTATACGAAGCCAGTCTTCCAAGAATCGCATTCTTGCCGTCAATCACTGCCATAAATAAACACCTGAATAACGAGCACCAGGAAGTCTTTCTCTATATACAATTCTTTGCCCTCTTTGAAGATTGCGCTTTTCAGCCAATTTATCTGGAATTTTATATTCTTGTCCGCTTTCAGTATGCACAATCCAACCTTCTCGTCCCAATAATACATCTCCATGCCTCCTGGTGGCAATAAGCCCTCCATACAGAGGTTCAATGAAAATTATTCTATCCATTATAACAGGACCAAAAATGAAATCAATAATTCCCATTCATATCACTATCCTTGCTTTCTTCTTGCTTTCCAGCAGTTCTTGAATATTCAGGCATTTGCCGCCTGCGCGCTCAATTTTTTCGCGCGCACTCTTCGAGAAGCGGAGGGCGTAAACATTGCCGGCCTTCACGATACGGCCTTCGCCAAGCACTGTGCCCGGCACTACAACATCATCGTTGCCTAATTTTGTAACATTGACTGCAATGCCCATTCTTGATGGTTTTGACACGTGCTTTGCAATATCAGTATAAAACCCTTCTTTTTTCTTCTTCAGCGCGACCACTAATTTCCTTATTCCCGGGTTCTCTCTGCCGGTTGGTTTTGGCATAACTATCAAACAAACTTAATGTGAAAAACTTAAATCGTTGAGTGCCGGGGGCAGGATTTGAACCTGCTAAGGCACTAAGCCATGGGATCTTAAGTCCCACCCTTTTTCCAGGATCAGGAACCCCGGCATAAGGCGAAAACCAAGGTTTTCTTCCTTATCAACCTTCTTTCCTTTCTTTGA
>CAYITT010000064.1:0-4903 GCA_964366275.1 uncultured archaeon | reverse complement strand
ATCAAAACCAGAGTCAACTATATTCACGACTGATAACGCTGAAACGGTGAAGAAAAAGATACAGCGCGCCTTTTCTGGCGGAGGAGCCACAATGAAAGAACATAAGGAAAAAGGCGGGGATCCTAACGTAGATACGGCCTGTCAGTATCTTTTCGCGATGTTCGAGCCGGACGACAATAAAATAAAGGAAATATTTTCCGGATACAAATCCGGTGCTATATCCACGGGCGAAGTAAAGGATATGCTCACTAAAAAAGTCATAGAGTTCCTGGGCGAGCACCAGAAGCAAAGAGAACTCGCAAAGAAGCACATTGATAAGTTTATGCTAAAAGATTAGCCTGATTGTCGCGATAAAATTCCAATTGTTCTGGAAAAGACCTGTCAATTAAAGACAATTTTGATTTGTCAAACAAGTTTACCTTACTGCCGCGAGTTCCATATCGCAGCCCCATGCGACCTTTTGTCATTAGTTCTCTATACGTAAAGTCGCTTAGAAATAATTCTATTTCGCCCACAGAAGCGCTTGTATAGCCCCTGAACTGCACCCCAACAGTCCGGCCATTGTCTGTGGCGTTTAGAGGATCAACAGAAACAAAAACATTGCCTTGCTGCCTGGGATATGCTATTTTGATAACTTTGCCCTCTATCTTATTCCCTGCAAGTTCGATTAGTTCCCTAGGGTCAAGATATACCGACAAATCTCGGTCTGAGTCTATTCCTGCTATCATTATGAAACATTTTCAACAACTTTTATATTCACAAGTTTATAGTCTAAGTAGGTGGTTTTTGTAGAAAGAGTAACGATAACAAGCGCGCTGCCGTACGTGAACGGGGTCAAACACTTAGGCAATATAGCCGGATCGCTGTTGCCGGCGGATATATTTCACCGGTTCCTTGATTTATTCGGAGTGGAAAATGTATTCATCTGCGGCACTGATGACCATGGAACAGCTGTAGAGATAGGCGCTGAGCAGGAAGGCGTGACGCCTGAGGAATACGCAAAAAAATACTACGAGATACAGAAAGAGATATACAGAAAATGGAATTTTGACTTTACTAATTTTGGCCGCACGTCCTCAAAATCAAATCATGAAATAACGCAGGAAATATTTTTGACGGCGGATAAAAACGGATACGTGCTCAAGAAAACGCTGGTAGTGCCGTATTGCAATCATTGTAAGCGTTATTTACCTGATAGATTTACAATTGGAACATGCCCTAATTGTTCTTATGAACATGCAAAAGGCGATCAATGCGAGAAGTGCGGTCGGATTCTTGATCCGAGCGATCTGATAGATCCGAGATGTGCCGTATGCGGAAGAAGAGGCGTTGAGATGAGGGAAGAGAAGCATCTCTTTCTGGATTTCACCGCGCTGCAAGAAAAATTGAGAAAATGGATTTTGGAGCAGAAACACTGGCCTGATAACACGAGAAATTTCGCGCTGGGCTGGATACGCGAGGGACTGAAACCGAGATGCATAACGCGAAATTTGAAATGGGGCGTTAACGTGCCTTTGAAGGGCTATGAGAATCTTGTATTTTACGTGTGGTTCGACGCGCCTATCGGCTACATATCTATAACGAAAGACGGTGTAGAGAACTGGAAAGACTGGTGGACAAACAGCAAAGTCTATCATTTCATTGGGAAGGACAATATACCATTTCATACAATATTCTGGCCGGGAACACTTATTGCTGCTCACCAGCTTGGCTATGTTTTGCCGCACAATGTTGTCGGCTATGAATATCTGAACTGGGAGGGCGAGAAGTTTTCAACTTCCAGAGGCATTGGATTATTTAGTGATGAAGCGCTGGACCTATTTCCGGCAGATTACTGGCGGTATTATCTTGCGTCAATACTTCCTGAATACAAGGACAGTAACTTCGACTGGAATGATTTTCAGAACAGAATAAACGGCGAACTGATAGGTAACTATGGCAATCTTTTCTATCGCGCAACCTATTTCCTTGAAAAGAATTTTAATGGAATCGTACCGGAAGCTGAACTGGGTGAAACAGAACACGCGCTGCAGTGGGAATTGAAAAAGACAATCGAGAAAGTGCATGAGCTTGTTAATGAGGTTAAATTAAGAGAGGCCCTAAAAGAGATACTAACATTTTCTTCTCTTGTAAACAAGTATTTTCAGGACAGCAAGCCGTGGGCTTCCTCGAAAGAAGACCAGGCAAGAACTTTATTCATTACGATTAATCTCCTGAACCAGATATCGCTGTTGCTTACCCCGTTCGTGCCTCAGGCGGCTGGGCGCGCGCTGGAATGCATCGGCGGAAGAAGAGACCTGACAGAAAAATTTACTGTCAAGCCCGGACACAAAATAAAGGCCGAAATACTGTTCGCAAAGATAGAAGACGCCGCTTTAGAAAAGGTAAAAAGGTACAAGACCAAGTATATCAAGAAGGATTTGACTGAAAGGGACACGCTAAAGAAAACAGAAACCCCTGACGACTCTTCCTTAACTCTGGTTGATGATATGCTGCCGTTTAACGAGTTTGCAAAAGTGGAGATGAAAGTGGGTACAATAAGGAATGTAGAAGATCATCCGAAGGCGGATAAACTATACATATTGCAGGTGGATCTTGGGCACGAGCAAAGACAGATTGTCGCCGGCCTGAGGCAGAAATATTCTAAAGAGGAATTAGACGGCAAGCAGATTATAGTTGTCACGAATTTAGAACCAAAGGAACTGCGCGGAGTCAAGAGCCATGGAATGCTGCTCGCAGCTGAGGACGGCACAATTCTTTCTCCATCGGACCACGTTCCGAACGGTTCAAAGATAATGTAGGTAGCTTTTTATATATGTTAAACATATGTATAACATAAGTTTAACAATTGCGGGTGATATAATGCCAGATTTGAAAATAAGAAAAATAGGGAACTCTCTTGGAGTAATTTTCCCTAATGAGATGATAAAAGAAAGAAAACTAAAGGAAAATGAAACTGTTTTTGTTAGCGTAGCAAAAAAAGCAGATCTGCGCGATATGTTCGGTTCCTTGAAAATCAAGGAAAGCGGCCAAAAAATTAAAGATGATATGAGAAAAGGCTGGGATTAAATGCATTTTTTTGACTCTTACGCATTTATTGAAATCATAAGAGGAAACCCCAACTATTCTAGATTCAGGGAATCTGAAATAGCAACTTCCAAACTTAATTTAATGGAAGTCTATTATTACATACTACGAAAATTCGGAAAAGAAGCCGCAGATAAATTTTACGATGATGCAGTTCAATACTCCATTGAAATAGCTGATAGTGAAATGAAGAACGCCATGTTTTTCAGATTGCAAAACAAGTCGCTAAACTTATCATATGTAGATTGTATTGGTTATGTTCTTGCCAGATCAAGCGGATTAAAATTCCTTACAGGGGACATACAATTCAAGGATATGTCTAATGTAGAATTCGTAAAATAAATTATCCTACAATTTCTCTAAAACCTTAATATAGCGGAAAAATCAATGTAAAATAAGATTGAAATGAAGCTGATCGTCTTAGTTGTTTCTGTACTGATGATTTCTCTGAGCATACCGCATATATCGCTCTGGAGTTTCGGCACTGGCGTGAGCTATGCACTGACGCCAAGTGCAAGCCTTCTGGCGGTGGTTGGAAGCAACCCCGGAAGTACAAGCGTTTCGATAAGTCCGGGCCAAGAGGTTGGCCTTACTTGGGCTGTTTTGGACGCGACTTCTATATCTATTGATAATGGTATTGGATCCGTTCAACCGAACGGTAACAAAATCGTAAAACCGACCACATCAACAGTCTATACTCTTACAGCAAGCAATTCCGAAGGAACTACGATAAAACAAGTAACAGTAACTGTGACTGCTGGAGGTTCACCAACTTCGGCTACAGTGACTCTGAACCCCGCCAGTCCTGTTGCAAATCAGCAGTTCAATATAAGATTCCAATTCGCCTCTCAGCTGCCCCCGAGTTCGCGCATTGAATTCGATCTTGATACTACCAGAACTATTTCATGCGGTGTGAGCTCCTGTGCACAGTCTATTACCGTTTCTGTTGCCGGAACTTACACAATAGCTGCGCGGCTTATTTCAGGAAGCTCCTCAACGCCGTTGACTCTTGACAAAAATGAGGTTGTAGTAAGTTCCGGAACCGGCCAGAGCGGCACGAGACAATGCTGTGTCACAAGAAGCGGCGACACGTTTACTTATGCCGACGTGCCACAAAGTAGTTGTACTGGGGAATTTGTTGCTGACGTTTGTTCGAATGTGCAGAATAGTATTTGCCAGGCGTTTTGCAAAAGCCGCGACCCGCCACTGACAGGAGGCACCTGTAAGGCGAGTGTGCCAAGCGGCAACAATCAATTCAGCGGTGTATGCACTACGGGACAGACGTGTCAGTGCGGCAATGTGGATACAACGGAACAAAGAAAACGCGAGGCGTGTTCCAGTTATTGCCTTACAGACACACGATTCACCGGACGTTATTCAGCCGGATATACACAAACATCTTTGAGATTTCCATCACCTCAGTGCACCAGCAACCCCCAGTTATATTTGTCTACTTTCCAGGCAGTAGGTGCGGGCGTCGGCGGAGTGTCAGGCGTCCAGAGCAGCGTCGAGACGTGGTGGTGTGGAAATAAGGGAGAAAACCAGTGCGCGCCAGACGATTCATGCTGTTGTGTGATTACAAAGGTTAATACGGCCAGTTCAAGCACGCCAAGCACACCGGGAACTATACCAGGCACTCAAAGCACGCCAAGATGGAATCCGCCTGATGCAATAGAAAACCCGCCACAAAAAGCACCAAACGAACGCAGATGCGATATCGCGGTGAACGCTACAATAACCGCGTCTTTCGGCAGCACGCAAATGCAGCAGTCCGGCGGGCAGGCGCAGACAACCGGGCTGAGATTGGTGCAGGCAG
>CAYITT010000063.1:0-4928 GCA_964366275.1 uncultured archaeon | reverse complement strand
TAGATTGAATTTCTCCTAGTCTAATGATAACCGAAGCCGACCACAGAAGAGCAGTCAATGAGCAGCAATACAGGCAGGCGTTTCTTAATGGAATTGATCTCGGTGAGTATGCCCAATACGTCGGAAGAGTTGTGGATAGCCCAGATGATAAAATGTATCCACGTGTTACTATGACAACGCGGAGGAGTCTGAACGGTTCCTTACCTACAATTCATGTACGTCCATTAGCGTATTCTCATTATACAACTTATTCTGATTTCCTAGCGGTGCTAAAATATCACGAAGGACGACATGCAATGCAATTCTGCAAGCCATATGATGGTTATCCATGCAGTCTACGCGAGTTTATGCTAACGTATTTACAGCGCGAAATAGACGCTGTACATAACGAACTAATGAATGTGCACGTCCTGCCTCATACCCCAGAATATCGAACCGATACTCTTATGGCATGGAAAGAACAGCTTATAGTACAGGATGTCATTGAAAAAACGAGCAGTATCGGGCTTTGGTTTATGAATTTACCTTTAATCGGGGTTTCCTCGAAATTAAAAAGAAGACTTGCTAATCCATAACTTCTTCGATGGTAGTCTGTATGTCCGCGAGGCCGCCTCTAGGCTGTGCTAATACGGTCTCGCAAACAAGACACTTTACTTCAGTTGATGCCTTGTTGAATATGATCTGTTCGTTGCGACACTTTTTGCATTTCACTTTCAGGAATCTGCTCTTTGGTCCTTCCATTGTTACCACTTTGATTAGTTTTTGCGAAGGTTTAAATACATTCAACTTACTTTAAAAGAAGGTGATATGATGTCCGATTCGATGAAGACAGATGAGATCCTTGAGATAGTGGAAATAGCAAGGGATACGGGTAAAATCAGAAAAGGCGTAAACGAAGCTACAAAAGCAGCCGAACGCGGAATAGCAAAGGCTGTTGTTGTCGCAGAAGATACCGATCCGCCGGAAATAGTAATGCATCTTGAGCCGCTTTGCGCAGAGAAGGGAGTAAAACTACTGAAGGTACAAAGTAAAAACGAGCTTGGAAGAGCAGCAGGACTTTCAGTATCGTGCGCTGCTATTGCTATAACAGATCTTGGCGAAGCGAAGAGCAAATTAAAGCACTAAGATGGTTTTTAATGAATTTTAAAAATATAGCCAAATCGATAGCAATTTCAGGGGCTGTTTTAGGTACGCTATACACGATAAGACCGCTTGGCTACGCAAAATTGCCAAAGTCGGATATGGTAACAGTGCTGGAAGCAGTGGATAGAAATCAAGACGGTATTCCTGATTATATTGCAGTTACTGTTCCATCAAGATGGGGTCCTATTACGTACACACGGGAACCTACCAGAGAAGAGACTGACTGGTATAAAGAATATTCAAAAGGATTATAATTATGGCTGACGACGCAACACCGGCTGAAATCATAGCCGTATTGGGAAGAGCTGGAACGAAGGGCGTGACCAGTGTAAAGTGCAGACTTATCGACGGAAGGGAAAAAGGAAAGATACTTACAAGAAACGTCATGGGTCCCGTGAGACTTGGCGACATATTAATGCTGCGCGAAACGGAAATGGAATCCGTTGGCAGCTACGGGAGAAGATAATATGAAATGTTCATTCTGTTCAATAGTCGTTGAAAAGGGCACAGGAAAGATGTACGTGTATTCAGGCGGCAAGATACTTTACTTCTGCTCCAACCGGTGCGAGAAGAACATGCTAAAGCTCAAAAGAGATCCGAGAGACTTCAAGTGGGCGCAGCCAGCTATCGTCAAGCAATAATTATAAAAGCCCGCCTTTGAGAAGCCTGAATTTCTTGTTCGTATTCCACACTTTCTGCAGCTTGTCAAAATTTTCATCTGGATTTTGCATCAAGCGAGCAAGTTCATCAATTTCTTTCAGCTCTTTTTCGGAAAGGTTATCGAATACTTCTGGAACTCCATAATTATTACTCGGGCCATAGATGTAAAGAATCTCATTATTCATTAGGCAATGAAAGTCATAGAAAAGCGACCAAAATACAACAACGGACCCTCTCTTTCCGCCGGCGTTATAGAAATAATCCGGACTGATCTTTTTGCTGCGAATAGCTAACCACGCATCTGCGGAAAAATCAAATTTTCCATCAGGCATGTTATAAGGATCAAATGTGTCGTGCAAACTCCAACTCCCATCCACATCAATTGTAACCCATCGCTTCCAATTCCAATATTGGTTAATCCAGTGATCCGTGCTGACTTTGCCTACTTTCCCCATATCGAAATAGGGTGCATGTCCCGCCCTAACCCTGCACGGAATGCCTTTAGATTTCAGGATTGATGCCATTAAAATGGCGACGAACCTGCACGTCACGACTAACTTGTCTTTTTCTTTTCTGTTTTTTGTAAAGCCCTTTTTGTCCCTTCTGTATAATTCAGCGAGCATTGCTGCAGATGTAATTAGGATATCATCTTCCGGCTGTCTGTACCAAGGAACCTTTGTCATGTCGCCGAATTTCTTGTCTGCATTGGTTCCTACATTCCCAGCTGCCAGAGTCGTTCTATGAATTATATTCTTCCTTACAATTTCGCCTATTTTCTTCACATCATTTGGCAGGTCTTTTTTCAGAGTTTTTTGATACAGTCCTGGGTTTGTGTACATTGAGAATTCACGATAAAAATCAAACACTTTCCTATCCATGTAAGAAAATAGGATTTCCATGCATATAAACTGAATTAATTATCCATTCTGTGAAGGGCCGCTATTATATCTGATTTTGTGATTACTCCGACGAGCTTTCCTTTTTGTGTCACAGGCAGCCGGTCGATTTCGTGTAGATTTAACAGCGTCGCCGCGCGATAAAGCTCTTCTTCTGATTCAACGGAAATGACTTCGCCTTTGGCGACGTCTCTTACCTTCTTTTTCATCATTTTCCTGATGCCGGCTTTTATCTTCTGGTCTTTTGATTCGAGGATTGCGGACACCAGCGACATCACATCCGCGCTTTTATTCACTTTATTGTACATGTCGACCGCACGTATGACGTCTGTTTGCGTGACCACGCCGACAAGCTTTCCTTTGTTAACAACCATGACACCGCTTATCTGGTTCTTCGCGAGCGTTTTTACCACGTCGCTCATCGTACTGGACGGCGAGACGGATATAGGATTCTTTGTCATTATCTCGCGGACTTTCATGAAGATGTCTTGCATACTTCTACTAAAAAGGTTTGCTGTAGCTGAGAATTACGTTTAAAAAGGTTTACTTCCACCTATTAGAGTTACAGGCGGGGGTAGGGGACTGTAATACCTATATGGTATTATCTTTTTTCTCCGATGAACCTTGGCTGATCAAAGAAACACTTCGTGTTTCATTTCCATTGGTGTTAGGTAAAATGGCGCAAGAGACTAGACGAATAGTTCGAGTAATGACAACAGATATAGACGGCGGTCTGAACATAGAAAGAGGGCTCCGGAGAATCAAGGGCGTCAGTTTCGTTTTCTCAAAATCAGTATGCACTGCGATGAAGATAGACCCGACGACAAAACTCGGTGATATTAGTGTTGAAGAAATCAAGAAAATTGAGGAATTCATAAAGAAACCGACCTTACCAGGGTGGCTGCTCAACAGGAGAAAGGACCCGGAAACCGGCGAGAATAATCACGTAACAATGTCTGATCTGCTCCTGAAGAAGAGAGAGGACATCAACCTGCTCAAGAGAATACGCGCTTACAAGGGAATAAGACACGAGCTAGGACAACCGGTCCGCGGACAGCGCACAAGAACTTCTTTCAGAACAAGCAAGTCAGTGGGTGTGCAGAAGAAGAAAATAACACAGGCGGCAAAACCTGCGCCGAAACCAGCTGAAAAAAAGTGATAATCAATGGGACAACCTCACAGATTCAAGAAAAAATACGCACGACCTAAGAAGCCATGGGACAAGGAAAGAATAGAAGCGGAGAAGAAGGTAAAGGAAAACTACGGGCTCCGGAGAAAGAAAGAGATATGGCGCGCGGAAAGCATAGTCAGAGATTTCAGAAGAAGAGCAAGAGACCTGCAGGCAAAGAAAGACGAGAAACTGGAAAAGGAGCTTCTCAGCAAACTGAACAAGATAGGCATTGCGGTCAAGAGGCTTGATGATGTACTAAATCTAACTTTGGATCACATACTATCCCGAAGACTGCAGACAATCGTGATGAAGAAAGGACTTGCAAGCACCACACGTCAGGCAAGACAATTCATAACTCATGGTCATATCATGATAGATGAAAGAAAAGTTACATGGCCTTCTTTCATCGTAGAGAAAGACATGGAACATAAAATCACTTTGAGCAACTACATGGTTCCAAAGATGGTAGAGGAGAAGAAGGAATAATCATGTCAAAAGAAAAGTGGGGAATAGCGCACATATTTTCATCGGTTAATAATACGATTGTTCATATCACTGACGTAACAGGCGCTGAAACAATAGCGACATGCTCAGGCGGACAGGTTTCTGATAAAGATATGAACAAAGGGAAGCCGTTCACGGCGATGAAAGTCGCAAGAAAAGCCGCAGAGAAAGCACAGGCACTTGGAATAACAAATCTTCATATTCGGATAAGAGCTCCGGGCGGAATAAAGGCAAGAATACCCGGCCAGGGCGCACAGCCGGCAATCCGTGCTTTGGCCCGTGCGGGTTTCCGAATAGGACAGATCGAAGACGTCACGCCAATACCTCATGACACTTGCAGGAAGAAGGGCGGACGAAGAGGAAGAAGAGTGTAAACTATGGATATAAAAATAATCGATAATGATGAGAGAAGAATAAAGTTTTTGCTTGAGAACTCGAACCCGGCGTTCGCCAATGCATTCAGAAGAATAATGAAAAATGAGATCGCCACGATGGCTATAGAGTTTGTTGATTTTGAAGATAACAACTCAGGAATGTTCGACGAGCTGATTGCG
>CAYITT010000062.1:0-4944 GCA_964366275.1 uncultured archaeon | reverse complement strand
TGAGAAAGAAAAACTTTCCGTCTACCAGCTGCACGGAAACTCGACTACTCTGCCTGATGGATTCAGCGAGATTGCTTCCAACTGCAACGCGTTCAAGAAAGGAAAAATATATGGAATCCAGTTCCATCCGGAAGTACGCAACGAACACATCCTAATAAACTGGCTGAAGTTGTAATTCTCCAGTAATTCGATAACAAGAATAAGAACATGAACTACATACCTTTATCATGCCATCAAGGAAACTCGGACTAATTTCGGCGGCCGCGTTGACCAGCCTGCTTTTTGCACAGCCCACTCACGCTATTAACAAATCTTAACTTACGGGAATTGTCTGTTCGACTGAGAGCTATGCAAAAAGGCCGAAATACCATATAGAAGCAGGCCTGAACTCTATTGACTCTGTCCCAGGCTACACAAACTATGTTGTACATACAATGCCCTATAACGGCGGGTTTGTTATAACATATCATCTCATGGATATTCACAGCGAGAGAAACCCAAAGAATGCGGCCTCTAAACTTGTTCTCGGTTATTCAAACTCTAATTCTGGCGATTTTTCTATATATCCTGTAAAACCTGAAGATCGCAGTAAAATAGAAAACCTATTTTCAAAAGATCAGTCAGAAAAGCTTTCCGTGAAGTTTTTCGAATGCAAATAACAACTTAAGAATTTTACTGCCAACTAGTTCTATGGAACTGAAAGAAACGTACGAAGCTAAAAAAGAAGACATAACCAAACGTCTGAACGAATTCAAAGAAAGCTATAATAAAGACGATAAACATGTCTTCGGGGAACTCGTGTTTTGCCTGTTCACGCCACAATCGAAAGCAAAAAGCTGCTGGCGTGCGGTTGAGAAATTGAAAGAAACCGGATTATTGTACAGCGGAACTCAGCCAGAAATAATAAAATGGATGGGCGCGGTTCGTTTCAATAACAACAAGTCAAAATATGTGATAGAAGCAAGACAGCTTTTTAGTAAAGACGGTAACTTGAAAATAAAAGAAATACTTGACCAAATGCCTTCCCCGTTAGCAAAACGCGAATGGCTCGTAAAAAACGTCAAGGGAATGGGTTACAAAGAAGCCGGACACTTTCTTCGCAACGTAGGGTTCGGCGAGGAATTAGCAATTTTAGACAGGCACATACTAAAGAACATGGTGAAATATGGCGTAATAAATGAGGTGCCAAAGTCCATAATAGAGAAGAAATATCTGGAACTTGAAAGGAAATTCATCGATTTCTCGAACAGCATGGGCATCCCGCCCGCGCATCTCGATCTCGTATTCTGGTCGGAAGAGGCGGGAGAAATTTTCAAGTAATACCGATCTTTTTCTTGGAAGAAAAAGCTAGGTTTCCCAAAAAGAACTATTATATTTAGGGGGCCCGATTGTTGCCCAAAAGAAACTATTTATCTGCCCGCAGCTTTATTGTATTATGGAATACAGGTTCATGTCACCTGCCGGATCGAAGGGCGGGCTACAAAGCGATATAAAGGACAAGTTGAAGGAACTCCGGAAAATACCCTTAGGACCGTATCCTACGGATAATGTGCGCGACCCGACCGGAACCGAGTATAAAGCAAAATAGCTGCCAGAATCAGTCATTTAAATACTTAACAATCGTACTTTAGGGTAAGGTTAGGGTAGGAAGTTACGGGAGCCCAAAAGACTTCACGGGCCTATTTCTAACGCTAAAATAAAAGGAGCGTAAATACGTGATAAAGGTTTTCAAAAAACCAAACAAAATCGCGTAGCTATGCTCGACTAAATGGAGATGGATGTAATGGAAAGAAGAGGCGGATTCGGTCGTAGCGGAGGCCACAGCAGTGGTGGAGGCGGCGGCAGAGGCGGTTTCGGCGGAGGCGGCGGCAGACACGAAGGTGGAGGCGGCGGTTTCGGTCGTAGCGGAGGCTTTGGTCACGGTGGATTCGACAACAAACCTAAACCTGTAAAGGTTGGGGAAGAATACGACGTTGAAATCACTGACGTAGGCGCAAAAGGCGACGGCATAACAAAAGTCGAAAACTTTATTGTTTTCGTAGCTGGCGCTAAGAAAGGCGAGAAATGCAAAATACGCATTAAGGAAGTTGCAAACAAGTTCGCTATAGGCGAAAAGGTTGGCGCTTCTGGATCGTCAGAAGGACGCAGCGAAGGCTCAAGTGAAGAGTCGTCAGAAGACGAGTCTTACATGGAAGCTTCAGACGAATCAAGCGACGAAAAAGAGTAAGTAAGTCCTAAAAAACTTGACTACAAAAATTGAAAATTTTTTCTTTTTATTTTCAACAATTATACTTATTCTATGAAGATCATGACAAGGAAGCCCAATGTTATAAAATGCATAATTTTTGACGTTGGCGGGGTTCTGGTTCGTGAAAATATATTATCAGTTTTTGAAGATGCCAACAAGACTTTGGGAAAAAAGGCATTTAAGGAAAGAAAAGGACTTTACCGTGTTGCCCGGACAGGAAAAATTTCAATGCAGGAGCATTATAAAATATTAAGCAAAAAGACTGGCATTTCTCCACAACAACTAAGACGTGCTTTCTTGCAGAGTTTTCTAAAAACAATGAAACCGAATAAAGATACAATAAATATTGCGAAACGCCTCAAGCAAAAAGGCTACAAAATATCAATCATTTCTAACATAAGTGAAATGTCAAAGAAAGCGAACATAAAGCGTAACTTATACGACGGATTCTCACCTGTTATACATTCGTGTGATGTTGGCTGCATTAAACCTCAAAAGAAGATATTTGACATATTTCTCAAAAGAGCCAATGTAAAACCGCATGAATGTGTCTTTATCGACGTTATAAAAGAACATTTTCATTATCCAAAGAAAATGGGCATAAAGGTGATACATTTCAAAAGCACTAACCGATTGATCAAAGATCTTCAAAAACTTGGTGTAAAAATATGAGGATAATACTCGACACAAACATTTTTACTTATTTTAAATAGAAATCAATAATTCTTATAGTATATGGCAGCGGCAGATTTAGTGATAAACGATACACTACAATTAACTGATTCTCAAGGATTTCCAGAAAAATTAGAACTGAATGTGGAATATTCTTTTGAAAAAGACAAAAGAAGATTATACAGACTTCCTCCGGCAAGAGTTTTTCTAGTTCACAATAATAACGGAAAATGGGATTACCGAGGAGAAGCAATTATTACTGAAATTACAATTTTGCCACTAGAATCAAAGACAATTGGAAAGTTTAAAGTTGTAAAATTATACACTGAGGAACATAGAAAAGTATTGAATGAGCATCAACAACCAGCAGAACACTAGTAACAATATGACTTGCAGAACATCCTAAAAATATAACTAAAGCTGATTATAATGCCCGTACTATATGTGATATAAAATGAAGATAATACTTGATACAAACTTTCTCATGGTACCGAACCAGTTCGGTGTTGACATCTACGACTACCTGAAAGACTATGAATTATATACGATTTCGTCATGTGTTGAGGAATTGAAGAAACTCGCGAAAAAAAAGGGGAAAGACGCGAAGGCGGCAAAGGTTGCACTGAAACTGATGAAAGAGAAAAATGTCAGAATAATAAAAACCAAGGGAAAAGCCGACAAGGCAATATTAGATCGCGCCGCAGACGGCTTTTCTGTTGCGACAAACGATGTCGAATTGATAAAAGCTTTAAAAAAGCAGCATATCAAGGTTATTAGATTAAGGCAAAAGAAATTTTTGACCGAAGAATAATTGGGTGTATAAATGCTTGAGATTGTTTTTGGAATAAGTTTTCTTGCACTAGTTGTTGCCGTTTATTTCGCATGGTACGTCATGAAACAGGATCAGGGCACTCCGAAGATGCAGGAAATTTCCGGTCATATCCGTGAAGGCGCAGAAGCTTTCATCAGAAGACAGTACAAAACGATCGGAATTCTTTCGATAGTTACGGCATTAATTATATTCGGTGTTTATGCTTATGTCGGCAAGTGGGAATACGCAACTCATACTTCCATAGCATTCATTCTCGGCGCGGCATGCTCTGCTCTAGCAGGAGTAATAGGCATGTGGATTTCAGTTCGCGCTAATGTGCGAACTGCAGCAGCGGCACAGAAGTCGACAGGAAAAGCCATGCGTGTTGCGCTTCTTGGCGGTGCTGTATCGGGAATATTTGTCGTTGCACTTTCGCTTATCGGCGTAGCCGGTGTTTACTATGCATTCGGGGCGGACCCGTTGAAAACACCTTTCCTCATGGTTGGTTATGCTTTCGGCGCTTCTTTTGTTGCGCTTTTCGCGCAATTGGGAGGCGGTATATACACCAAAGCCGCAGACGTCGGCGCGGACCTTGTCGGCAAGGTTGAGAAAGGAATTCCAGAAGACGATCCGCGAAATCCGGCAGTTATAGCGGACTTAGTTGGTGATAATGTAGGTGACTGCGCCGGACGTGGGGCAGACCTCTTTGAATCAACGGCTGCGGAAAACATAGGTGCAATGATACTTGGTGTTGCACTTTTCCCTGTCTTCGGTGTTAATGGTATTCTGTTTCCTTTAGTCGCAAGAGCCTTCGGCCTTGTCGCTTCAATAGTCGGCATAGTTCTCACAAGAGCGGGTGACAAAGAAGACCCGATGAAGGCACTGAACCGCGGATATTATATTACGAGCATACTTGCCGCGATACTGTTCTACTACGCGACCATGACGATGCTGAACAATGTGTGGTTCTTCTACGCGGGCCTTGTCGGCATTGTAATGAGTATACTGTTTGTTTTCATAACACAGTACTACACAGAATACAAATACAGACCCGTCATGAGCATAGTAGAAGCATCAAGAACGGGCCCGGCGACAAATATAATAACCGGCCTCTCTGTCGCTCTGGAAAACACGGCTGCTCCTATAATTGTAATTGCGGGCGCATTGTTCTTATCCTATAATTTCGGCATAATGTCAGGCGTGCCGAACGGCG
>CAYITT010000061.1:0-5035 GCA_964366275.1 uncultured archaeon | reverse complement strand
TACGCGAATTCCAGGAAGAAACAAATTTGGATATCAAAGTGGTCAAGAGATACCATGAATTCGGCTACAAATACACTGATAAGGATGCCGTTGAAAATGACTTCATAGTAAAGGCGGATGATTTCCATGTTGTCATCGACCCTAGGGAACATACGGAGTTTCGATGGGTGTCAAGGGATGAATTGGATAAGTTCAAAATGTCACCGGACATGAAAGTTAGCATGGAAAAAGCATTCAAAACGGGAACGTAGCTCAGACAGCCCTTTCAATGAAAGCGCTGGCGGAAAACGGCGCGGAAGGCTGGAGCAACTCGGGAGAGCACACGACTGAAGATCGTGCTGTCGGGGGTTCAAATCCCTCCGTTCCCACTTTATGGATTTCGTCACGATCGACTTCGAGACGGCAACGACGGATAGAGACAGCCCTTGTGAAATAGGGCTAACTTTCGTTAAAAATAGCAAAATTATTGGTACCAAATCTTGGCTAATTAAGCCGAAATGCTATCCACATTTTGACCCATTTTGTGTCTCTATTCATGGAATAGGTCCTAGAGACGTTTCTAAAAAACCTGAATTTGATGAAATCTGGAAAAACGACATAAAACCCCTCTTAGAAAACCAGTTTATAATAGCTCATTTTGCAAGTTTCGATCTTAGTGTATTACGCAGAACTCTTGAAACCTACAAAATACCCTTTCCAGAATTACAATATACATGCAGTTACATGTTTTCTAAGAAGATATGGCCTGGGATGCTTTCATATGATTTAGGCTCTCTGTGTAGTTTGAATAAAATACAGTTTAAACATCACCGTGCAGGCGAAGACTCGTTAGCGTGTGCAAAACTTTCCCTCAAAGCATTCAAATCTGCGGGGGTCGAAAATTTCAGAGAATTTCCAGACAAATTAGGTTTAGAAATTGGGCGTTTATTTGACGGTGGGTACAGATTATCAGGGACTAGATATTTATACAAAAACCCTGCTTTAATCATAGGGGATAAATCAAGAAATAACCCTGATAGTATTTTCTATAAAAGGAATGTTGTTTTTACAGGAACTCTGTCTTCGATGCCCAGAAAAAATGCATGGAAGATTATTGCTGATATAGGTGGCAAAAATTCGGAAACTGTAACGAAAGAGACAGATTTTCTAATCGTTGGTCAACAAGATTTCAGAAAAGTCGGTGAAGATGGAATGAGCAATAAGCAAGAAAAAGCACAACATTTGCTAGAGAAAGGTGCTACAATAGAGGTAATGCCTGAGTCAGATTTCTTATGTAACATCTAAAGAAAATCTTGTTTTTAAGCATTTCTATTACATGGCTAAGCAAAGCTTAGCCTGTACAGATGAACTTTAAAAGTTCATCATGTACATTACAAACATTGAAGTGGACATAGAAACACAGGAATTCTGTGTTTCGTTCAACTTCTTAGGAGAATGCAAATATGTCAAAAAAGAAAGAGAAGAAGGTAGAGGAAGTATTCGAAAAGGAGTACGTCGAACCGGAGCCTGTAAAGGTGGTTGTTGATACAGCTTTGGAAGGCGACAAAGTAATAGCAACAAAGAATTCGGAGCATGTTTACGAACCTGGTTTTTATGGAAAACAGCTAGGCGAACGGCTGGAACTGGCATTGATAGAAGCTACGCTGCTGCTGAAAAGAGGCAGAATAAGAGTGTTTTCAGAAGGAAAACCAATAGACTTCAAGACTCTATACGATCATGCGACTTCTCTGGATAAAAGATTCTCTCATAGATACCGCGTTTACGAAGATTTGAGAGAAAGAGGACTTCTAGCCAGGACTGGCTTCAAATTCGGATGCGATTTCCGTGTCTACGAAAGAGGGGTCCAACTCAAGAAAGGCCCGAAAAGTGCGAAAGAACACACAAAATGGATAGTTTTCTGCGTTCCTGAGGATTTTACAATGTCCTTCCAGGAACTATCAAGAAGCGTGAGGTTGGCACATAATATACGTGCCCGTATGCTCTGGGCAGTAGTCGACAACGAAGGCGACGTAACTTACTACCAGATAACAAGGCACAAACCTTAATCACTGAACGGGTTTCTATCCTCTACGCTTATAGACATCAGAGCTCTCTGAAGGGAGGCGTTTTCGTAGCCATTTTCAGATCTTAGAGACGGATAAAGCTCGTCACCATCGTATGTAAAACTTAGTGAAAGAACCAGCCTTTCTTCCCCATTTTTCTTAAAATATATCCTACCTCTGCCTTCGCCGATATACTCATAGCGCAAACCAGACGGAAAAAACCCCAGGACGTTACTTATTTTTTGGTTAAGTGCATCGATATCTGGGTCTGACATCAGTCCAGAATATACACTCAATCCTTTTATTCTTTCTACACACATAGATAGAAGGTGATATTTTAATGAAAGTAAAAGATGTAATGTCAAAAAACGTGGTTTTTGTAAATCCAGACGATCCTGTCTCTGCGGCATTCACAAAAATAAATAAGAATAATGTTAACCAGCTTCCTGTCATGGACGGAAAAACTTATCTCGGAATGATAACGCTGAAAGATGTGGCCGTGAAGGACATTAATCCATCGGAAGCCAAGTGCGGACATTTTGTAGCAAAAACACCAAGCATCCGGAGCAACGACGATGTTGAAGGTGCTATAAGCCTTCTGCTTACCTCAGGCTTCAGGGCAATTCCGGTTATAGATGACTTTCTTGTCGGAATTATATCAGAAACCGACGTACTAAAAATAATAAGCAAGAATTATGGCAATATTCAACTTTCTAAGATCGCAACCGAATGTGAATATGTATCGAAAAGTGACGTTATCGGTAAAGTGAAAAGGATAATGATCGACAAAAACGTCTCAAGGGTGCCGGTTCTTGACAAGAATAATGTAATAGGTATTGTCGGGCTTGCAGACATGACAAGGCTGCTTGAAGGAAAGGGACCAATGCCTGTACGCGGACGCGGAAAGGAGCCTGGGACCAAAGAAAAACTGAACTTGAACGACTCAGAAGTGGGGAACTTCATGCACAAACCTTTCATATCGAAAGGCGACGTGCTACTGAAAAACGTAATAGACAGCCTCGCAAAAAATGGCGAAGTCATCCTTATAGAAAACGGGGTAAGCATCGTCACGCCTAAGGATGTTCTAGAGCTGGCAATTGGAAACAGGGTTGAGGATCTTCATATTGATATAATAGGCCTTAATGACGAAAGCGTCCAGTTCAAGTCTAAACTCGACAAGACCGTATCTGAATTCACTAACAAGATGAAAAAAACTGTCGACAGGGCCCAATATCTTTTTGTTCATGTGGAAAAGAGCAACAAAGGCGGCAAGAATGATCACAGATTTCTTTATCTGATAAGAGCAAGATTTGGCACTCCGATGGGAATGTTTGTTGCAAAAGCCCAGGGATGGGATCCGATGATTGCTATACAAGAAGTAATGGATAATTTAGAAAGAGAGATTTTCAAAAAATACGGAAAAACAAGGGACACATGGAAAAAAAGAAGAGTACTGACCAAAAGAAGAAATTAGTGCGCAGCAACTACAAGGAGCGATGACGGCATTTCAATTATTTCCGGATAATACAAATTGCCATCGTGTTTATAAAATGGGCTTATGTGGTCTCTTTCTGCAGCATCTATATCTGTTCTATCGGGCCTCAAATTCTCAAATCTGGACGATCTGAAGTATTTACTGAACAAATTTCTGTAGAAATCTAGATCTCTGTGGAAATATGGCACAAAGAATGTTCTTCCGTCTTCTTCCACTATAGGATACCCTGCATTATATACGAACCGAGGATCACTTTTGCCTTCTTTTATATCCAGTGCACCCTTAAGTCTCATAGCTTCGCCGAATTCCGGATGAACTAACACAAAAACAGCTTTCCCTCTATTGTTGAGGCATACTGCAGCACTCTTAACTATGTCTTCGACGTCCGGTGTGTCCTGGAGCACAAAAAGAGATGTAACAATATCTGCCCTATTCTGCATCATAGGAACTCCTTCCACTTTACCATATACAAAGTCCTGAACGTCTCCAACAAAGAATCTTGTTGATACAGAACCATCTAGAGGTGTTGCGCTTTCTATCATTAGTGACTGGGGATCCAGTCCATAAAATTTTCCGGTACTTTCATAACGAGAGAGAAATTCCGCAATATAATTAGTTTCCGAGCCGTCGCCACAGCCTATATCAACAAAATATCCGTCTTTAATGGGTCGTGATTCTCCTATAAGTCTGTTTAGTGACGGTCTCACGACAATCCCTCTGTAATTTCTATCCTGAGATCTTTGTGTCCAGTCGGGTGCTGCTCTTCGCCACTGCTCGTGTGCCCATGAATTTGTGTCCATTACCATAATAACACAAGAATATACTTAACAGCAAAATGGATTACATAAAAATTACAATAAATAAAAGAAAAACCTTTGCAAATTAAATGTCTCTTCCCTTGATTGTCGATCTTCGGTTTTCCTTGGCGCGCTCTGCCGCTCTTTCAACCAGCCTTGCAACTTCTTTGCTCAATGCCGCTACAGCGTCTCCGCCGAGATTCATCTTCTTTTTCTTTGCAAGATCTCTTATCTTACTTTTTATAACAAGTGCTTCGACTTTTGCCATTATTTTTCACCTCATTACTGTCTGAAGCTGCTTTACAGCCTCTTTTCTTTACTATAATTCTGATGAATGGACTTTTAATCCTTTATACTGGGAATACCACATGCTTCAGACAGGTATTATTCGTGGTATTCCTGTATCAAAGAATCCACATGGTGGATTCTTTTTATACTGGCGTGCCAAGGCTTTCAAGATGCTGTCCTTTGACAAATCTCTTCAATGCGTCGGGTAATTCGTTAATCTTTATCCTGACCTGTTTCATTGAGTCGCGGTCCCTTAAAGTCACGGTCCGGTCTTCCAGTGTTTTGTGGTCTATCGTTATGCAGACAGGTACACCTATCTCGTCCATTCTTCGATAGCGCCGGCCGACGCTGCCCGAGTCGTCGTAGAAAACCGAGAAACCAGAGTCTTTCAAATATTACTTCACTTCTAAAGC
>CAYITT010000060.1:0-5088 GCA_964366275.1 uncultured archaeon | reverse complement strand
GCCGGATACGCCAAGGTTATAGATAAGCGTGTACTTGTTTATGTCTTTCAGGGTTTTTTTGTCAAGAACCTCGCGCAGACGTTGCACCCATCCGCCTTTCGTGTCCCATGCCCCGTATGTTATCGAGTCGCCAAAGACGAGTATATGCATTATTTTCTTCCTCTTATCTTTTTTGCTATTTTTGCAAGCGCATTGTCATCAGCTCTTTTGTAATCGTGTGAAGATAGATATCCTTCATATTTATTGAAATATTTGTCAACATTAGAGTGAAACTGCTTCCAACTGGCCATTTTTGTTCCGTGCATGGGAAATAGTTTTGTGTGCAAATGATCAATGCCGAAACCTTCTGCTATCATACCAGTTCTTCCCACGTCGTCCATATTTTTGTCGATAAGTTTTGCAACTTTTCGTGATGCAGTAACCAGTTCGAGAAGGATTTTTTCAGGCACACCGAACGCGTAGCTTGGGTAATGTTTCTTAGTTATTACGACCGAGAATCCTTCCGTATTTGGAAATATTGAGAGAAATGCCATATGTTTTTTGTCTTCCCATATCATATGACAAGGTGCCTCTCCCCTAACAATCTTGCAAAATATACAGACGTCCATAAAAATAACTGTGTATAGCCGATTAAATAACCTATTTTTATAGGACAAGACAAGTAAAACCATGGACAAGAAGAAGCGGGAGCGGGAGATAAAGCGGCTTATCTCCAGAGAATACCGCGTTTACGAAGAGGAGGAAAGATTTTCCAGTTTACCGCAGACAATTTATGAAAAGGCCTGCGCAGCGTCGGAAAAGCTCCTGAAGATAGATCCTGATAAGAAAACACGCGAGCAGCTAGAGAATACAATAAGCTTCGCGCATCTGAAGGTCACGCCAAGGGGCATCTCATCTTTTACGATAATGTTTGCACTTCTGGTATGCATACCGTCACTGCTTCTGATGCTGCTCAGGATAATAGGGCTTCCAGGGCTTTCTTTCGGGTACGGCATGATGGCTCTCATGCTTGGTTTATTCTTTACTTACTACTTCTACACATATCCGGGCAGGCTGAAGAGACGATACGAGAGTGAGGCAAGCGCTGAACTTGTCACCTTTGTTCTTTACATTGCAATGTTCATGAGAAACACTCCCAATCTCGAAGGCGCGGTGCGTTTTGCCGCGGATAATCTGGGCGGTACCCTTGGATATGAGATAAAGAAACTCCTGTGGGACGTGGAAGTAGGCAACTATCTTTCAATGAAAGAAGCTCTCAGTGAATACACGACCCGCTGGGTAAAAAACAGACCATTCGTTGAGTCAGTCGAGTTAGTCATCACTTCTCTCAAGCAGGTCGGTGAAAAAAGAATATTGCTGCTGGACGAGGCGGTGGATATAATGTTACAGGGAAGCAGAGAACAGGCACGCCACTTCAACCAGGATCTGCAAATGCCTGTGATGGTTATCCACGCTTTAGGTATAATACTCCCCGTCATGGGGCTCGTGCTTTTTCCAATAATCGCAGTATTTCTTGGCGTGTCTTCGATGATTCTTTTCGTCGGATACGACATTATGCTGCCACTGATACTTTATTTCGTTATTTCAGGCGTACTCGAATCCAGACCGCCCACTTTCAGCAAAATAGACATATCAGAAAGCCCGGAAGTTCCCAGAGAGGGCAAATTCCGCTACGGCAAGAGAGAGATACCTGCACTTCCTGTCGCACTGATATTAGGCGCGCTCATAATCGGCCTGGGTATATTTCTTTATGTTGACGAGATAAACAACACAGAAAAACCGGAAGGCCTCATAGCCGCGATGGTGATAAGCCTTGGCATATCGGTGGGATTCGGGTCTTACTTTTTACTGATCTCTAACCAAAGGATGAAAGTAAGGGAGAAAACAAGAAAGATAGAGCAAGAATTTGCAGAAGCGCTGTTCCAGTTAGGAAACCAGATATCCGTCGGGACTCCTATCGAGTTATCAATGGCGCATTCGATGGACAGAATCAAAAACCTCAGCATACGCGATATGTTTGAAAAAGCGCTAAAGAATATGAGGATGCTTGGTTTCACTTTCAGCCAGGCTTTTTTCGATAAAGAATACGGCGCGATAAGATACTATCCTTCCAAATTGATAAAATCAATAATGAGGACGGTTGTTGAATCCACGAAAAAAGGCGTCAAAACTGCTTCGATTGCGATGTTATCTGTATCCAAGTATCTGAAAGGCCTTCACGATACGCAGGAAGAAGTAAACGGTCAACTGAACGACACGCTGAATTCATTAAAGTTCCAGTCGTACTTCTTATCTCCGCTGATTTCCGGGATTGTCGTTACGCTGGCGATAATAATGATGAGAATACTTGCGCAGATAAGCGAACGGGTGGCAGGTCTTGGAAATGCTAATGTGCCTTTTCTTTCGTCCTTCGGTAACGTGGCTATATCGCCTTTCGAATTTGTCATGATCGTTTCAATCTATCTGATAGAAACTTCTTTCATCCTGTCGATGTTCGTCAGCAACATAGAAAACGGCGAAGACCCGATTGGGCGAAACGATATAACAGGCAAGTCGCTGATAATAGGATACGTCGTATTCCTGGTGTGCATGCTGATAACATTAGCCATATTCGGGCCGCTGATAAGCAGTATCATTTAGGCTACAAGAAGACCAGATTCACGAGCCAGCTTAACAAATTCAACTCCGACAGGAGTTCCAGATCTTATCTCTGCTACTATTCTTTTCGGAGAATACGTGCCTTCGTAAAATTGGGGCGTTTCTTGGTCATGAATTCTTTCGATATATTCTACTACAGCTTTTGTATATTTATCCATAAAAGAAATATTTCAGAAATCTTCTTAAGCTGCCCAGACGCATAAACCTTCTTTCTTAGCTGCCTGCTCGGCTTCCACAAAGTAAGAATAGTATTGACTTTTTTCGACAACGTAAAGGTTAGCCCAGCCCTCGCGCACCATTACCAGATTGACAAGCGTGTCATTAAGGAAAACATATCTGAGCAGCCGGTCGTACACATCCCTGTCTTCGCCTCTCTTCTCTAAAATGATTTCTTTTCCGTCTATAAGTTCTTTCAGACGATTGGTCGCGTTTGTTGCGCAAGGCTCGCCTTTCTCAGGTGTATCGATATCAAGTAATCTCACCCGTTCGCCACCCTCTACAACTATCGTATCACCATCTATCACACGAGTAACGACGGATACTGTTTGCGTCGGCTGGCTCTGGATGTAATATTGAACAAGCGCAGCTAGCAACAATAGAACTGCTGCCGCTACAGAAACTATTGTTTTCTTTCGCATTATCTATAAATGCTAAGCCAAAACTATAATAATTCATGCGCAAGGGTTTCATTGATATGTGGCTCATGATAGGCATACTAATGATGCTGCTCGTATTCGCGCTGCTGATTTATTTTCAAGAGACAGGCCAGAATTTTATACAACCAATGTTAAACTGGGTGACCGGCAGATGAAATACATGAAAGGCGTAAACTACATGCCCATTTTGAAGGCTGTTATAATGATACTAATAGTATTCGCTGTGGCTCTTGCTTTCTGGAACAAGTTAAAAGACGAAGCCTCCGTAGCAGGACCGAGGGCTCTCGACGGTGTTCTGGTAGGGGTTTTATTATACTCACTGATGAACAGTGCAAAAAAGAAAGGTATTGTTGTAACAACCTCTTTACTGACAATAGTAGTCTTTGTGGTGATTGTAACATTCTTCCTGATCATGATTTATCTTTCTTTGACGACGGAAGCGGGTTCTACGAGCAGCAGTTTCTTCTATGGAATATTTGACGCCGTACTGCGAAACCTTCCATGGGTGAAATAATGACACACCAGGTTCTCTATTACATCCTATCAAGCATCATTGTCCTTTCGATAATAACGCTAGTAGCTGTGAGATCTTTCGGACCGGATAGCATTGTACAAGTTGCGCAGAATACGCTTACGCCAAACGTCTCGATAAAGCTCATTGATGAGAATGCAAAAGTAACAGTCGTGCCGATGGAAGACGGTTATCTCTATCATATAACAGCACAGCCCGCGCTTGAGATAACCAGCGATGCGGAAATAGAAGCGTTCGCTGTACTGTCGTTCAAGGATATTGACGTAAAGGCAAAAATAGTCAACAAAGAGACAGGAGCAATATATGACAATTTCAGTACAAAAGACGGAACGATAAGAATTGTATTTCAGGCTGAGGCGTCCTCATCAATTCCACCATTGGCAGAATGGAGGGATGGATCGCCATTGGAACATGAGGTACCTGTCCTGATAAAGAGCAATACAGGCGCGCCTATCATAGTAAAGGCAAGAGTCAAGGAAGTCATTGATGTTGATTCTCCTTTGCTTGACACTACTCCATACCAGGAATGCAAAGCTGATTTTGAAGTATACTGTTACAATGACGTGAAATATACCAGATACCTAAAACTCTGCGAATCCGATGATCCCAGACGTATTTGCGAGCAGGCGTTAGACGTATGCGGCGGGAATATAGAAATTACCGTGGTCGATGCCCCTGATTGTGGTGAAAGAAAAATCGCCGCCAACATATTCTACAAGGACGGCAAGTCGTGGAATCCCGGCGAAATGGTCGGAATAAGCTTCTGGAACGCGAAATGTAGCGAAAAAACGAAAGCTACAAACTTCAATGAGTTGCTGTTTCGATGCCCGGAGTACAGACTTGGCGGGATGCAATACATGAATGCGGGATTAATAAACCCGTAAACGGAGCTTTCTTTTGTCAAAAGAAAGCTACCGCGTGCAAAAGAAACTAATCACAGAAAACCCTTTATTTAGCCCAGAACTATAATACAATATGGGCTTCGAGATTACTCAGGGTGCTGTTTTCTACATCGTAATGATGCTTATAGTTATATTGCTTGGGATAGCGCTGGTTACAGGCTTCAAAGTACCAAGCCTAGACAAGATAAAAGCCCTTTCCGAGACTTTCGAACCGGGGAGAATATATGTCACGAACGACAAGGATATAGAGCAATTCACAAGAATTGACTGCTTTGAGCAGGTTTACAAACTCACTCTGGACGGGATAAAGTTCGCGACGAAGAAAGGGCCGAATGATAAA
>CAYITT010000059.1:0-5089 GCA_964366275.1 uncultured archaeon | reverse complement strand
TGTTCGCTTGTCGCTATCAGGTGCAGATCCTCCCCGTCTATCTTGTAAAGTACATCTCCAAAATCATCCAAGCTCGTAACACCCTCGTATGCATGGCGTGACATCATGAAGGGCGGTTGCACTATCATGAAGCCCTTTTTTCTTAGCATGTCAAGCGCGAACTGTTGCAGTGCACGGTCCAGCATTACGAGATCTCCTTTCAGATAATAGAACCCATGGCCTGCTATTTTCGCGGCGCGTTCTATGTCTATCAGTCCAAGTCCTTCCGCTATCTCCAGATGATTTTTAGGCGTGAACCAGAAATCCGTCTCTCCGTAACGGCGAATTTCCACGTTCTCCGTGTCATCCTTACCAAATGGCACTGATTCGTGAAGAAGATTAGGCAGACGAAGCAGCAGCGAATTGCATTTCTCCTCGAGTTCTTCGAGTCTTGTCTCCATTTGTTTTATCTCGCCAGGGATTTCTGCTGCTTCCTTCATCGAGACCACAGCATCTTTCTTCTGTGCTTTCAATTCTGCGATCGTTTTTGTTATAGTATTGCGCTTCGCGCGCAGTTTCTCTACATCCTGTATTATTTCCCTCTTCTCTTTATCCGATTCAATGAGAGTGTTCAGCATTTCCAGATAATCTGTATTGTTGCGTTTTGCTATGTTGGCCTCGACCATCCGTGGATTGTCGCGTATCAGTCTTATATCAAGCATGATTATCACATTGAGTTCAGCGTTTTTATTGCTTCTTTTGAAAGGAATACAACATTTGATGGCACTCCGTCTTCTAGCTCCTTTTCAGAAAACCATTTTATTGAGTTATGTTCCTCAACATTATGTTTTATTTTTCCTGTCCTGGCTCTGACAAAATAATTCATGCATAGATATCGGTGTACATCGTTGAATCTATGTATGTCCACGTATTGCGGTGTCAGAAGGAATTTTGTATCTGTAATGGCGGGACGCTTGTCTATAAATTCCAGATCCTCTTTCATGAGACCCGCCTCCTCTTCGATCTCTCGAATCAGGGCTGTGTCCGTGTCCTCATCAAGCTCGACATGTCCGCCTACGGGCAGCCACGTATTGAGTTTTTTATGATGTACAAGCAGAACTTTTCCGTCATGTACTATATACGCAGAGACGACAAAATCTATCAGCTCATGTATGTGTGCCATAGACCAAGTTTAGATGAAAGGTTTTTATTGATAACGGGTCTATTATCCCTATGGAGAAATCACTTATTGTGCTAAAACTTCTTACGAAAATACCCAGAGGAAAAGTTACCACCTACGGTGAATTAGCCCGTGTTGCCAAAAGCAGCCCTCGCGCTGTCGGTCAGATCATGCGGCGCAATGCGCACCCTGAGTTGTATCCATGTTATAAAGTTGTTTCAGCATCCGGCAGAATTCACGGCTACGACGGCTGCCTGAAAGGCGCGAAGGTAAATAAGAAGATCTCGCTTCTCGAGAAAGACGGGATAAGAGTAGTGAACAGTCGTATCAATCTGGAGAAATATCTCCACAAATTCTAGCGCGTGACGGCTGCGGTTCTCACAAATTCTGCAAGCTTTTGTGCCTTGCCAGAAGAAAAATGCTTTCTGGTCGGCTCTAGCAGCTCATTGATACATCTGGCCGTCGCGTTCTTCACGTCCATCGGGTGCAGCTTCCCATGACGAAAATCTTCGCTTAGTTCTCCGAATCTATAGTAAGTTACATCTCCGCCGAATTTTTCTTGGCGTTCGATCTTCACGTCTTTGAATCGCTCGAATATGATGTATTTCATATAATCCATTATAGGATTTTCGGCAACCTGCTTCTCTGGGCAATAAGCACCAGTTATTTTTCTTTTTACATCTTCTTCCGTATCCGTCATGAATATAGCGCTATCTGGAATGCTTTTACTCATCTTCATTGCTATCGCCCTTTCAACAGGATCGTCAACATTCTCCGGCGGTTTGCCCAGTCCTTGGAGCATGTGTATGCTGATGACAACGGGTTTCCACAAACCTATCTTAGGCCCGACTTCCCTTGCAAGGATGTTTACTTTTCGCTGGTCCATACCAAGATGTGTAATGTCCGCTTTCAGGTGAAAAATATCCGAGCATTGCATGCAGGGATAGAAAATCTGCGCGGCGCTTAATGTATCCTTTTCAGATCGCCCCATTATCTGCGAACAACGAATTATTCGTTGGACGGTACTGTTTCGCGCTATATTTACGGTGCGTTTCCAGTATTCCTTGTCCTGCATTGCATCGCTTGTCCAGAGAAATTCAACATCTTTCACATTCATCCCGCAGGATTTCCATACCTCTATCTGGTACTCGCCGACTTTTTTTATAGCATCCAAGTCCCCGTTCATCTTGTTGTTCATCCACGCAAACCAGTCAGCCACCCAGAATTTGAAGTGAACGCCAGCCTTGAGCATTTTATTAGTATTGATGGCTCTCATTATTCCCTGGGCGATATGCATCTGTCCACTTGGCTCGAATCCATCGTACGCAACCGGGTTTTGTTTCGTCTCCAGCAACTGCTTTAGCTCTTCCGTCGTTATTATTTCATCGCCGGTGGACATTATCAAATCCAGACGTTCTTGAATATCCATTATGATAATATCTCTGTTTGGCTTTATAAATCGTAAGTTGTAGTTGATAGATATGATTATAGGGTCCATGAACAATCCGCACAAAGATCTCATGAAAGAGGTCGCGTGGGTTGCGAAACACTTCGATTTTCTGGATCTGACTCTGGAAGTGCCAATGGCCACACCAGAGACAATAAATGTGAAAGTTGTTAAAGCCTCGCTGAAAAATTTCCCGGTAGTCGGCCACACGGGGTGGTATCTGCCAATAGGGTCTCCTTTCGAGGAGCTTCGCGTATACGCGATAAACGAGTACGCCAAATGCGCTCGCGTGTTCAGCGCTTTGGGCGTAGAATATGTAAATGTCCATTTCGATACTTCGATGCCGATGAAGAAAGAAAAACATACAATAGATTTCAACGTATGGACACTTCGGCGCCTCATAGCAGTCGGTAAGAAATACGGAGTAAAAGTAATGGTCGAAAACACAGGCGGAACGTTCAGCAGGCCTTCCGTGCTTAACTATGTTTTCAAGAAAGTCCCTAAGCTTTTCTTCCATTTAGATATCGGGCACGCAAACATAGGCGAAGAGAATCAGACACCTCTTTTAGTGAGGAGATTCTTCAAGAAAATAGTTCATATACATGTCAGCGACAATAATGGAAAAGGCGACCAGCACCTCCCGATCGGCAGGGGAAATATAAAATGGGACGAGACTTTAAAGACGGTAAAAGATTCTGGGTATGACAACACAATAACCCTCGAAGTACTCACAACATCTAGTGCAAGGCTTGCCGACAAATCAAAGCTCAGAAAAATATGGGATAATTTATGACAAACATAAAAATTCTTGGCGCAGGACAGGAGATAGGCAAGAGCGCTATAGTAGTAGAGAGTAAGAAAAGGGTGATTCTCGATTACGGCATAAAAGTACAACCAAAACCTCCGAGCTACCCGATGAGAGAAAAATTCGATGCCGCGATAATATGTCATGCGCATCTCGATCATGTCGGAGCAGCGCCGCTTCTTATGCGCAGGGGTGCGATACCTGTTTACATGAACGACGTAACCATGGAACTTGGGATGATGCTGATAAACGATTCTATGAAGGTCGCGAGAAAAGAAGGCTTCGGGATGCCATATGATAAGACTGATGTAAAAAAACTTATCAAGAATACTAAAATTGTGCGTTATAATGAAAAATTCAAAATTGGGGATTTTAACTGCACGCTTTGGGACAGCGGACATATACCTGGAAGCTCAAGCGTGCTGTTAGATAATGGCAAAAAGGTTTTCTATACTTCAGACATCCAGACAAGAGCAAGCCATCTTCTCAATCCCTGCAAGCTGCCGGAAAAGGTTGACACGTTAATAATTGAAAGTACCTACGGCACTCGCAACCAGGCCAACAGGAAACTTGAGGAAAAAAGACTCGTTCAGACTGTAGAAGAGACTATATCAAACGGCGGCAGCGCGCTTATCCCTGTGTTGGCGGTAGGCCGTGCGCAGGAAGTAATGCTAATACTGAAAGATTATGCCAACAAAATTGCCCTCGACGGGATGGCAAAAACTGCAAGCGAGATAGTCGAAGAATACAGTCGGTACCTGAAGAGCCCGAAAGAATACAAGGAACTGATAAAACATGTGAAATTCCTGCGGGAAGAAAAAGAAAGAGTTAAAGCAGTAGGCAGATATCCGATTATAATTTCTTCTGCAGGCATGTTAAGCGGCGGCCCTGCTGTTCGATACTTAAGAGAGATTCAGAAATACAAAAACAGCAGCGTGATATTTACTAGTTTCTTGGCAGAAGACAGCCCGGGATACATACTCAACAAGACAAATATTTTTGAGAGCGAGGATGAACGATTTGACGTTCATTGCAACATACATCAAATGGAACTGAGCGCGCACGCGGACAAAAATGGGCTGTTCGATATAATCAGACATACAAAGCCGGATCAGGTTATTTGTGTTCATGGTGATAACACACCAGAATTCGCAAAATCTATAGAAGAAGAATTCAAAATAAACGCATTCGCCCCTAAGAACGGGGAAACAATAAAGGTGTGAAGCTTGTTATCCATCGACGGTTCTTACGGCGAAGGAGGCGGGCAGATAATTCGCACAGCCATTGCACTTTCGGCTATTACCGGAAAACAGGTAGAAATCGAGAACATCCGTGCAAACCGTCCTAACCCAGGCCTGCAGGCGCAGCACATGACTGCTATTCATGCACTGGCAAAGTTATGCACGGCAGACGTCGATGCAAAAACCGGCTCCACCTCGTTGACGTTCAAGCCGCATAAAATAAAAGGCGGCCATCTTGTTCTGGATATAGGTACCGCGGGTTCTGTATCTTTAGTCTTCCAGACGCTTGCGCTTCCGGCGATACACGCGGAAAACCCGCTGGTTTTAGAGATAACCGGGGGGACTCACGTAGCGTGGAGTCCGACTGTCGATCATATGCAAAAGATCGGAAGAGCGTCGTGTAGGGAAAGAGTGTAGATGTCGGTGGGCGGCGGATC
>CAYITT010000058.1:0-5173 GCA_964366275.1 uncultured archaeon | reverse complement strand
TTGAAGAGATGGTAAAGACGGCGGTAAAGACGGCAGAGGGTCAGGCATTGGACATAAACCTGAGAAGCAATCAGCACCCCTCAGAAAAAGAGTACATGGACATGGTCACCGGAAAAACAGCCCACTATCTTACAGTGCCCATGGTAGGCGGAGCGATCGTCGCTAACCGTGAAGATATAATATCTCACCTAATCGAATTCGGCAGCTACATCGGTCCTGCGTTCCAGATTATTGATGATGTTATTGATCTTACAGAAGGCAAGGGTCGCGGGGAAATAGGCCGCGACGTGAAGGAAGGTAAGAGAAGTATACTAGTTGTCCACTGCCTTACCTGCTGCAGTGAAGAAGAAAGAGAAAAGCTGTTAGAAATTTTGAACAAGCAGCCCGACGATACTACAGACGAAGACGTACAATATACGAAGAGTCTTTTCGAGAAGTATGGATCGATAGAATATGCGAAAGAGCGTGCAAATCAGCTAAAAGAAAAGGCGATGAACTCGATAAAAAAGACGCCTGACGAATTGCACGAAATCCTTGAGTTCTTCGCGGAATATCTCATCAAGAGGCGAAAATAATGGGAAAGAAAGTTGCTATTATGGCGTTATCGTTGGCCGGACTACTGGCATTTGATGTAGGCAGGTCACTCAATAGATACAATCATGAACAATCGCAGATCGACAGAGATTCGTTTGAAATTCAGCAGTACGAACCTGTAAATTTTATCGAATATTACAAGCAGCAATGGATTGACATGGGGATGCGGGAGAGTTTAAAAACAGCATACCGAACAGATCGACAGGCAAAGATTATCCGGGAAAGAATAGGAAAATTAGATGCAAGCAATGCAGACAAAATACCTCAGCTCGAAAGGCTTGCTACAAATAAGCAAAGAGACGGGACAGGGTTGAAAAGAACTTCCATAGAAGCATTGGGTCATATAGGAACAGAAGAATCAAAAAGCTTTCTATACTCGCTGGCAAACAACACTGGGACAACGTCTGATGAGGACGATCATCTTGTTCCGATATTGAATGCACTTCAAAAGCTTGACCAGAATCTGGCATCTGACGCGGCAAGGCGCGCGATTTCCACAAGATACAGATATCCATCAGACAGTCAGCTGATGAAACAACTTTTTGGATTTGTGAGCGCAGAAGAGCCGCTAATTGACGTAGTACGAAAAAATGAGAGGACGCGGCTCCCCGATTTCATCGTCGCCCACAGAAAAGAGGGCTTTTTGGGAAAATACAGACACCAGTTGCTAACGATATTGTACGATAGCATTGTAAATACAGGTTATGCCGGAATGAATTATTTTTCATGCAACAACCCGGTGTACACATACCGTACTGTTCAGGCAATGTATGCATTGGATCCTGACGCAACAAAAGCAGATCTTTACATTCCAGTCAATGAAACCAGAGGATGTTCCGTGATTCCTGGCATAAAAAAAGATTTGGAAACCGGCGGCTTTTTCAGAGACTGATATATTTATCCTTTCGACGTCATACTTCCACTATGCTTCTGGATAAACTCCCTTTGCCGGAAAAGATTATTTCTATATTGAAAAAAGAAGGGATAGAATCGCTTAATCCTCCGCAGGTGGCTGCCATCAAGAAAGGACTGCTGACCGGGAAAAATCTTGTTATCGCATCGCCCACTGCCTCTGGAAAAACATTAGTCGCTGAAATGGCCATACTTCGGAATTTTCTGGAAGGAAGAAAAAGCGTTTATCTCGTTCCGCTGAAAGCACTGGCATCCGAGAAGTACCGTGATTTCGCCAAATATAAAAAAATAGGCATGCGTATAGGCATTGCTACTGGGGATCTGGATAAATCTGACGGATGGCTCGGGTCTTGCGATGTTATCATACTAAGCAATGAAAAGATGGATTCGCTGCTTCGCCACAAAGTTCCGTGGACAAAAGAGATATCGCTTATAATTGCCGACGAAGTGCATGTAATAGGCGATGCAACTCGCGGACCAACCCTCGAGATAGTGCTGACGCAACTGGCCGCAATGACGAAAAGCCAGATAATAGCACTTTCTGCAACGATAGAAAATGCAGATGAGATTGCTGCGTGGCTCAAAGCAGAAATCGTGAAAAGTGATTATCGCCCGGTAAAACTTTACAAAGGAGTCATGTATAGCGACGATGATGATTACGTGGTTGAAGTAGAAGGAAAAAAGAAGTACGGAATCAAGAGCAAGCTGGATAATGAGATTGCTGCTTGTATAGATACGGTCCAGAAAGAGAAACAGTCTCTCGTTTTTGTGTCAACCCGCCGCAGCGCAGAAGCCTGTGCTGAAAAAGTTTCTTTAGAAATGAGGAAAATACTCAAGACAGAAGACAAAGAATTATTGAAAACGCTTGCGAAGAAAATAGAATCTGTTCTTGGCTCTCCGACAAAGCAATGCAAAAGACTAGCCCGTTCTGTGGAGGGCGGCGCTGCATTCCATCACGCCGGTCTGGTAGCTAAACAGCGCGAGCTCGTGGAGAGTGCTTTCCGGTCGGGCCTGCTGAAGACGATTGCAGCCACGCCGACGCTTGCTTTTGGCATGAATTTGCCGGCCTATCGAGTAGTGATCAGAGACACAAAAAGATTTTCAAGCGGCTACGGTTCGTCGTATTTGCCGGTAATGGAAGTCAATCAGATGATGGGACGTGCCGGAAGGCCGAAATATGACAAGGAAGGAGAAGCGTTGTTACTCGCGAAAAGCAAACAGGATGCGAAGTCTCTCTGGGAGAGATACATCAACGGCGAATCTGAGCAGGTTTATTCAAAACTCGGGATAGAGAGCATTTTACGTACCCATGTGCTTGCACTTATTTCATCGGAAGTTGTAAAGAACAAAACCGAGCTGCGCGCGTTCTTCCAAAAAACTTTCTTTGCCCATCAATACGGTGACATAGACAGCCTCGAAGCGAAGATTGAACGAATTCTGAAAGAACTGGAAAGTTTCAAGTTCATAATAATCGGAACCAAGAATGACTTTATATCAAAAGAATTTGTTCCTGCATTCCAGCTGACCAATGAAATAGACCTGAAATCCACAAGAATAGGCAAGAGGGTCAGCGAACTTTATATTGATCCGGTGTCGGCGAACTTTCTCCTTACGGTTATGTCCGAGGAGGACAACTCTGTGCATAATTTGATGATGATATGCCAGTGCGAGGAAATGTTTCCGACGCTCTCCGTAAAGAAAAACGAATATGAAGATCTGGAAAATGCAATAGCAATACATGACATGGAAGCTCCCGACGTATGGGATGTCGAGTACGAAGACTTTTTATCGTCATTCAAGACTGCACTGATGCTGAAGGACTGGATTGATGAAGCAGGCGAGGATAAAATACTCGACGGCTTTGGCGTAACGCCCGGTGAACTTTACAACAAGCTGAGCAAAGCGGACTGGATGCTTTACGCGGCTTCCGAGCTAGCTTTGCTGCTGAATATTAAGGAGATAGCAAACAACGTGAATAAGGTGCGTCTGCAGGTCAAGTATGGAGTGAGAGAAGAACTCCTTAAACTCGTCGCATTGAAAGGTATCGGACGTGTTCGTGCGCGCCGCTTATTCAAGGCAGGCATCAAGACCGCTAAAGACATAAAAATGGTCGATGAACAGACACTTGCAAAGATACTCGGACCTAAAGTCGCCAAAGAGGTCAGGAATAGTGTTGAGTAATGCCCGTAAACGTGGCCATGAAGAGAAATGTCATTTGTGCGGACCCGAAGACGAGCATACGCGAGATTGCAAGAATAATGGCTGATAACCACATCGGCAGCGTCGTGATAACGAAGAATGAAAAAATGGTCGGCATCGTTACCGACAGCAATGTGCTTTCTTTTGTCGCTTCTGCCGGCGACGCCGACGCAACTCCGGTAGAGCACATAATGACACGTTACGTTATTTTCACCAGTCCGGAAGCTTCACTAGAAAAGGCATCCGAATTGATGATCAAGCATAATATAAAAAAACTGCCTGTACTAAAAAATGACAAGCTTGTTGGAATAATAACAACAACCGATTTGGCAATAGCAGCGCCTGCAAAGATAAAACGCCTGAAGAAACTGATAAGCAGATCAGGCATCTAGTTTTTCTGCCGCTGATATTTATAGTTGACTGTTACCAAAATCAATAAATATCCCCGGATGCACTTCAGATAATGAGCATAGACCCGTTTGCAAAAATCCCGGATGTTGATGCAACTGGACTTATTCTTGCGTTGGATAGGTATCATCCTGAAAGCGGCGCTCACAGCAGGCGCGTAAGAGACATATGCAAGCGGATCGGCGGCGGATATTTCACCGATCCAGATCAGCTTCGTATTTTAGAGAGCGCGGCTCTTTTGCACGACATCGGCAAATTGTTTATTCCCACAGAGCTCCTTTCAAAGCCGGGTCCACTTGACGCCCAGGAATGGGAAACTCTCCAGATGCATCCGGTGTTGGGATACGAAATACTTTATCCGACGTATCCAGCGGAAGCCGTGGTCGCAAGAAATCACCACAAGTTCGGGGAAAGGCGATATCCCATCGAGAACAGCTATGACGATTTTAATCTAATCGCCCGCGTAGTCGCGTTTGCCGACGTATACGATGCACTTGTAAATCCCCGCAGCTACAAAAGACCGTGGGACGCAGGCGAGGCTAAACGCGAGCTTTACAGCACTTTTCGCCAGCATGATAAAGCAGTAGAACGTTTTCTTGAATTGGTCTGACCGGCTTTTATTCTTCGTCATTCAAAAAATAAGCATGATAATAATAAAATATTCCGCGGACGGGCGAGCTTGTGTGATCTGATGTTCTACGTATACGTACTGAAGTGCAGGGACGGCTCGTTTTATACCGGCTACACGATTGATATGAAGAAAAGACTGGCTACGCATGAAAAGGGCAAAGCTTCCAAGTATACGCGAAGCCGGCTGCCTGTTACGCTTGTTGCAAAGTGGCCTTTTTCAAGCAAGTCAGAAGCAATGAAATACGAGATTAAGTTTAAGTCGCTATCTAGAAAAATGAAAATGGAGAAAATCAAAAATGGGCCCGGGGAGATTTGAACTCCCGTCTCAAGGTTTTTCTTTTTCCGTTAACCCCTTTGCTCATGCAAAAGGGTTACCCGAACCTCGGATCCTGCCAAGCTAGCCTACAGGCCCGTCCAAACCGATGTACGA
>CAYITT010000057.1:0-5216 GCA_964366275.1 uncultured archaeon | reverse complement strand
CAGGAGACTATATATTTCGCGCAGCTACCACTGCAGGCGACGACACGCCGCGTATAGTCGACTTTGTAATAAACGACCTGAACGAAACAAGAATCGGCGTAATATATCTCAATAATGATTTCGGCGTTTCCTACAGGAACAGAACAGAAGCCCTCTTGAAAGAGAATGGAATAAACGTACTGCTAAGCGAAGCTGCAAACCCACCCGACCGTGATTTCAGAACAGTGCTGCAGAAAATGAAGAATGCCGACGTGAGAGTAATAATAATAGCCACATCGTGTTGTTCTATTCCCGTAAATATAGTCAAACAGGCGAAAGAGCTTAATCTTGATTTCATTTATGTCGGGGCGGGAACACTTGAAGACGAACAGTTTTTAAGAGGTGCAGAAGAAGCCTCGGAGGGGCTGTACGTATTGTCAACTATCGACTTCTCGGAAGAAAACATCCGAAGCAATGCGGATCTGAAAAGATTTGTCGATGTATTTTCAGAATACTATCATGATAAGCTCCCAAACAGGGACCGCGTCCAGACGTTCATAACAGTCAGTCTTATCGCCGAAGCCGTGAAGATATGTGGAGCGGATGCGGATTGCGTAAGAGGCTGGTTGTATGGCGTGAAAGACGAACAGACAGTTCTCGGTCCCATAACAATCAATGAATTCGGCGATGTCAAGTACTCCAATTTCGTGTTCAAGCAGGTGAGGAACGGCACGTTTGTGAAGATTGAATAACTCAGAAATTTTCTTCCACGAATTTGTAGATATCCTGAATACTAAAATAAGGAACAAGGACGCAGTTCTTCATCGTGTTGCCGCGGAACATTTTTGTGATATTTTGCTCGACATTTTTATCGTAGAGAATGTAGACTTTTTTCCTGCCGATGCCGAGCAGGTAGCCTATCTCAAAACTGACGCCTGCGCTGGGATTGCTGACTTCTGCGACAAGCGAGTCGCACTCTTCAAGCCACTTCATGTCTCTCAGAAAAACTTCTTTCGGTGAAAGCATCGCCTCACCATGAACGGCATTTGTGTTAAGCAGATGTGCTGTAAGTATCCTGTGCCCGCGCTGGTGCAAGACAGATGCTAAACTGTTCACAAGCTCATGTTTTGACCGGTCGCCTAACACAGTAAAAGCCAGATAAATTTTCTGCGGCTTCATATTATTTATTTTCTCCTGTAAGTCACGAAAGAATACTCTTTCCTGTCGCTTCTACCCACTTCTTCCCATTCATTCCAGTCAACGTCAGGAAAGTAAACATTGCCGTCGATTTTTTTGTGCACCCAAGTTATCTCCAGTCCGTCTGCAAATCTCAGGGCTTCTTTGAAGAGAGAGTGACCGCCTATTATGAATATCTTGTCATCGTTGCATTCATCTAACGCGCTCTGAAAGGAATTGCATACAACAACATCGTCCTTTCTCAATTCAGGATTGTGAGTTATTACTATATTTTTTCTTCCCGGAAGCGCGTGACCGATTGATTCGAAGGTTTTGCGTCCCATAATAATGGGATGACCCATTGTAAGCTTTTTGAAATGCTTCAAATCTTCAGGTATATGCCACGGCAGCTTGCCTTCTTTGCCAATAACGTTGTTTTCAGAAATCGCCGCTATGATTACTATTTCCATGATTAGAATTAAACGAGAAAGTTCTTATCCTAAATCTATCAGAACAGGTTTTTCTAATGCCTCTTCAATTCTTTGTTGTTCTAAAAGAAGTCTTTCATGTTCGTACTGATTAACTGTACTTTCAGGCGGTTTTGTATCGAGGAACAATGTAGGATGGGAATCGCCTGCGGAACCACATGCAAAAGCTACGTCATATTCCCATGGCTCACGACATCCTAAATCCCAATACCCACGTAAGACATGTGCAAATCCGCGCGAAAATATTTCAAAGTAGCTATTTTCTTCGAGTTCTGCTCTAGGATCTTTTACATCGAATAAACGGGCGATTAGAGGCATATATTTGTCATGAAGTCTCCATATAAATTCGCTTTTTTCAGGGAGATAAATACCGTCTTTTTTACCAAGAATTATATCTGCTCCGGCAAAGCTTCCATCCGAATTTAGCGTTATGCGTTCCTTAAGGGTGCCATCGTTGTAATCGAGAACAGTACCTGTTGCTATATGCATTTCAACAAGTTTTTTTCTCTGTTCGAGGTGCTTTTTTTTGAAATTACGTAACATTTCAGAGTATTCACCCGACAAAATAAGTGGTCTGCCAATGGCCTGTGCACGCAGCATGCTATACACCCATTCAGATTGGCTGGCAAATGAATCTGAATTTTCCCACTTCTGTCTCTCATATTCTGGCGCATCTGCAACGCCAGATAAATACGCCCAACGCGGTTCTCCAGCAATGGATACTCTGTAAATCGTTTGCATTGGAAAATTATATACGGAAGTAATTTAAACCGCCATCGGGGCTTTTATCGGTGGGTGGGACTGGTAATTATCCAGTCTTATGTCGTTCATAGTGAAATCATTGATATCTTTTATGTCCGGATTGAGCCATATGCTTGGCAGGGGAAGCGGCTCTCTTGTCAGCTGTTCCTTTACCGCATCGAAATGGTTGTTGTATATATGCGCGTCGCCCAGTGTATGGACGAAATCACCAGCTTTCAGTCCGGTTACCTGAGCAATCATATGAAGCAGGAGCGAGTAAGATGCTATATTAAATGGAACTCCCAAAAACATGTCTGCTGAACGCTGATACATCTGCAAAGAAAGCTTCCCGTCTGCGACAAAAAACTGGAACAATATATGACAGGGTGAAAGCGCGGTCTTTGGCGGCTGTTGTTCGTCATAATCCAGTTCACCTGGGTGCCATGCGGTAACTATCAAACGTCTTTTGTACGAATCGTTCCTCTTTATTCGCTCGATGACGTTAGCCAGCTGGTCAATTTCTCTATCGCCCGAACGCCAGCTCCGCCACTGAACACCGTAAATACGTCCGACATCGCCATCGAATTTCGAATGCGATTTCCAGTAATCAGCCTGCGCGTTTGCGGTCCATATTGTCTGCTTGTCCGCTGAACGTGTTCCGTGGAGAATCTCCGCCAGACGACGCTCGTCGTTGGATCCTTCTATGAACCAGAGAAGCTCGGAAACTACTGATCTCCACGGGACCTTTTTGGTGGTGACCATCGGGAATCCTTTGTCCATGTCGTAACGCATCTGCATGCCGAATACAGCACGGGTGCCTGTCCCGGTACGGTCTTTTCTGTCCTTTCCTTTCTCAAGAATATAGCGAAGAGAATCAAGATACTGTTCCATGCGAGAAACTTATCAAGAAAATATAAAAGGCTTGTTCACTGTCCTGAGTAATATAAGCTTAATTGCAATCTAGGAGTTATGCAATATACCAATATGCTCGACTGGCTTTACAGTCTCAGAAGATTTGGCATGAAGCCGGGCCTTGAAAGGATATCAGCCGCGCTGGAAATTCTGGACAATCCACAGGATAAAATAAAAACTATTCACGTTACAGGCACAAACGGAAAAGGGTCGGTATCTGCAATGATAGAATCAATATTAAGAACCGACGGCAAAAAAACCGGGATGTTCACAAGTCCGCACCTAGTTGATTTTCGCGAAAGACTCCAAATAAACAGGCAGCTAATACACAAGGAAGACACCATAAAATTGGTAGAGAAAGTAAAAGCAACGGGCGTAGAACTAACATTCTTCGAGCTCACAACAGCCATGGCGTTCCTTTACTTCCAGGAGCAAAATGTTGACTATGCTGTAATAGAAGTCGGAATGGGCGGGCTGTACGACGCAACAAACGTGATAAAAAAGCCTGAAGCTTGCGCGATTACTTCCTTGTCCTTGGACCATACGCAGTGGCTAGGTACAACTATTAATTCAATAGCTGCAGAAAAAGCAGGAATAATAAAGGAGAATGTGCCTCTTTTTACACCGCTTGGGAATGAAGTAGTATTGCAAAAATGTCGCGAGAAAAACGCCCCTTTGCATTTAGTGGCGGTTAGGGAAATCACTAACATGAACGGGGAATTTCAGAAAACTAATGCTGCGATAGCTGCGAACTTATGCAGATACCTAAAAATCCCGGAGACATCGATAAAGAACGGCCTTATGAATACAAAATGGCCAGCCAGGCTTGAGTTTATAGACAAAAACGTGCTGCTCGACTGCGCTCATAACACAGATGGTATAGAAAAGATGGCAGAATTCGTAAAAACACTCAAGTACGATAAGCTTATCATCGTCTTCGGTGTGATGAATGACAAGAACTATGTTCAAATGATTTCTAAGCTGCCAGATTTCGACAAAATAATCTTTACCAAACCAAAGATAGAAAGATCGTCGGATCCGAATACATTAAAAAGCAAGAATTCCATTGTGATAGAAAATCCTTCTGAAGCGTTAAAATACGCAAAAAGTATTGCTAAAAATAATGATCTTATACTCATATGCGGTTCATGCTATTTAGCAGGCGAATTGCTTGCCAGCCTAAAGAAAATACCGATACATCCAATAATGTTTTTACAATAATCCAGAATTAATAAAAATGAAAGTTAGAAAAAAGAAAAAACTTAAGCTGCTAATTCTTGCTCGATAACCTGCTTTATCACTGCGTATGGCTGTGCGCCTACCACAAGCTGGTATCCCTTTGAAGGGTTTCCGATGAAGAAGCTCGGTGTGCCGCTTACGCCGCCAGCCGAACCATCAGACGTATCCTTCTGGATTTCTGTCTTGTATTTTCCATCGTCAAGACACTTGTCGAAAGTTGCCGAGTTCAGACTTAGGTCCTTGGCGTATTTCTTCAGGCTTGCAATGTCAAGTCCGGTGCCGTCGCCAGAGCCTTTCGTGAAAAGCGTGTTGTGCATTTCCCAGTACTTGTTCTGTTCACCGGCGCATTGCGCAGCTTCTGCTGCTATCTCTGCGTTCTGGTGGAACGGTAACGGGAAATCGCGGTATACGAATTTCACCTTTCCTGTATCTATGTAATCTGCTTTTAACGATGCCCATGTGTCATCATGGAAACGCTTACAAAACGGGCATTGATAGTCGCTAAACTCGATTATAGTTACAGGCGCGTTAGCCTGGCCAAGAACTGCGTCGTCGTCCAGAGAAACTTGTACTCTAGAAGGCTCGGTAGGCTGCTGCTGTGGTGCCTGCTGCTGTGGTGCCTGCTGTTGCTGTACTTCAGGTGTTGTAGAAGCGCCGATTTTCCCGCCGCCGACTACAAAG
>CAYITT010000056.1:0-5246 GCA_964366275.1 uncultured archaeon | reverse complement strand
TGAAGAACTCGTAAAGCATGGCCACGACGTATCGGTTCTTGATGATTTTTCTCTCGGAAAAATGGACAATTTAGAACGTGTCAGGAGTAAAGTAAAAATTATAAACGGGAGCCTGACAGACGAAGCGCTTGTGAAAAAGTCTGTTAAAGGTATTGACGTAGTTTTCAACCAGACCGCAGCTTCCGCATCGCCAATGTTTCTCAAGCAGCTAAAGTACGCCGTATCGGTAAATGTGGACGGTTTCATAAACCTGTTGAATGCATGCCGCGATAATGATGTTAAAAAACTGGTATACGCCTCCACGTCTTCCATCTACGGCAATAACAAACCTCCGTTACGCGAAGATATGAACATAGTTCCGGTAAATTTCTACGCATCAACAAAACTGCTTAACGAACATTTTGCCGTCCTGTTCTCGAAAGAGTATGGCTTAGAGACAATAGGCTTCAGGTACATGAGCGTATATGGTCCTAACGAGAAATCCAAGGGCATCTATGCTAATCTCGCCTCGCAATTTTTATGGGCTATGCAAAAAAACGAGTCTCCAGTAATCTACGGAGACGGCACCCAGTCACGTGAGTTTACTTACGTAGCAGATGTCGTCAACGCAAATATACTCGCAATGAATTCGAAAAAGAATCTGTCTGGAGAAGTTTTTAATGTTGGAACCGGTAAGACGACATCATTGAATGATATTGTCGCGCTGATAAACAGGCTGCTAGGTAAATCGTTGAAACCAAAATATGTGCCAAACACTGTAAAGAACTACATAGCTGTCCAGTTGTCAGACATTTCAAAAGCAAAGAATGTGCTCGGCTACGCGCCGAAATATTCACTGGAAGATGGCATGCGATCCATTTTATCCGCATGAACTTCTTCCAATATACTTTTGATATTTTTTGCAAATACGTTTATGTCATAGCACTCGGTAGATTTTCTTATTCTTTCTGCATTCCATTTTGTATTCTCCAGCTTATCTATGGCCCGCTTTATATCTCTCTCATTTGAGAAGAATATTCCGTTCTCGCCTTCCTTTACAGTCTCTATGAAGCCGCCTTCCTTTACTGCAACGATAGGCTTTCCGCTTGCATGGCTCTCTATGGCTATCAAGCCAAGATCTTCGTCGATATTCGCGGCTATTGTAGCCCTGCAGGTCGAATAAAGAATTCGCAATTTTTCGTCACTGATGTTCCCAAGAAAATGTATATTGCTCATGCCTTCGGCAATTTTCTTTAGCCTTTTTTCATCCTGACCCGTTCCGGTTATCAGCAGTTTCTTGTCAGGCATTTTTGCAAAGGCCCTGATAAGCATGTCTATGCGTTTCAGTGGGTCAAGCCGCGATGCTGACAGGTAAAAATCGCCGCTCCTGACATAGCTGAATTTCTTTGTCTCTATTCCCGTATAGACGACGCGGGTTTTGTCATAAAGCTCTCTGCCGTAATATTTTAGCACCCTGTTTCTGACATTCTGCGAATTAGCGCAAATAACATCAAAGTTTTTCATGTAATGCCTGTCTTTCGGCTTCCAGTAAGTCTCGAATCCTCTTAGCGCAATTTTTGTTAGCCTGTTTGAATTTTTCATATAATAGTCTTTCAGGTCGTACATCACACGCAACGGTGTGTGAAGATAAAGCAAATTTGGGTGGTGGTTTTTTGCGGCCGCAATGCACCACACGCCTGAAAATATGTAGAAATCATACCCATGTAGCTTCAAGTTTCCAAACTTTCTTGCTATCTTTATGTTCCTGTAAACCCTTGGCCTGCCTTTGACGTCCAGGCTTGTTATTTTAATTCCCTGTGTGTCAAACGTCTTTACATTGTCTATAAACCCGGTGTAAATATCGGCTTTCAGTTTTCTTGCAAGATTTATGACAAGCCTTTCGCCGCCGCCCATCTTGTCGAAATAATCATGGAATATAGCAACTTTCATACTATCACTTTAGCAAAAATTTTGTCAGGCGTCTCATCGGTCCTGGTATCTTTATGCCCAGCGTATCTACAAAACGAACATCCTCTCTAGTTACTAGCCTTAATGAAATTATTAAAGCGAGGTAGACTAACATGCCGATGAATAATGAGGCTACAATTTCTGTATAAATATGAAAGCTAAACATCCTGTTGAATCCGTAAGCAGCAGCAGAAGCTGCGATACCGCAAGCAAATATAGTCGCGAGCTTCTTGTATTGTATTGACGATTTGACATGTCTTTCAACTTCCCAGAACCCAAGGATCATTCCGCAGGTGAATGATATAAAAGATGCGACGGCGGCACCCAAAATTCCGAACAAAGGCACCAGCATGATGTTGAGAATTATGTTCACGGCAGCTATTACGAACATTATTTTTGTATTCAAGAAAGGTTTACCTATAGCATCCAGCGTCGTCTGAAATATGATAAAAACCGAATAGATAAGCATGCTGACAGACAGTATCTGCAGTGTTTCTGATGCTCCCAGAAAAGAGGGGCCGAAGATAATGCCTATTATCGCATCGGCAGATGAGATAAATAAAATGACAAACGGGACCAGTACCAGCACAAGGGAAAACGTCATTATTTTTATGGTCTTTCCTATTTCCTCTGTCTTTTTTGTTGCGTATAGGCCCGATATCAGCGGCAGCGATACTGCAGCTATTGAACTTGAAAAAACCAGAAGTAGCTGTGAAGTAGGGAGCGCTACCTGATAAAGTGCAACGTCTTCTAGATTCCTGAAGAATGTAAGTATGAGCGTGTCCGCGTATCCTATAAGAACAACTGCGATGCCGCTGATCAGTACGGGCGTGCTGAATTTAAAAATATCAACCACGAACTTTTTAGACAGGTCTATTTTGTAACCTAGTATTCCAAGTTTCAGAAAGCTTGCCAGAAAGATCAGTGTAGTAAAGACCGAAGCTATGAGATATGCCATAGCCACTCCAGCAGCACCCTGTGATATTAAAAGCATCGAAAATATGAAAGTTGTGAAAATTCTTACAGGCTCAACTAGAGCATATTCCCGTAATTTCTGGTAACCCTGAAATACTGTCTGAAACAGTACAAAGAACATGCTCGGGAAAAAGCTCAGGACCATCAGCATAAGAACTGCGTCAGCGCCGGATGCTTTGAAAAGCGATATTGTTATCTGGTCCTTAAAAATAAAAACAAGTGCCGAAAAAGCTATTACCGTCAGGCTTTGCGCACCAAGTACGAGCACTATTAGCGTCTTTATTTTGCCGTATTCCTTTTTGCTCAGAAATTCAGGGATGAATTTTGCTGTTGCCTGATTCAGTCCAAGATATCTTACAAGAATAAATATTCCCATGAATGCGCTGACGGCGTAGAATAATCCAAAGTCTTCCATGCTTAACGATCTGGAAAGAAACACTCGAAGAAGGTAGCCAATAATTATTGACACTGCTGACATTGCCAGGACGAAGTAACTGTTTTTAACTGCCTCCTTTATGTATTTTTCCATTGCAGTCCCTCTAGACATTTTCTCTCCAATAGTCTAGCAGATCCTTCATAGTCTTTTCGAAATGTATCTGAGGGGCCCAACCTGTTTTTTGCCTGAATTTTGTGCAATCTCCGAGAAGTATCTGTACGTCGCTTGGTCTCATCCTTGCAGGGTCCTGACGAACCTCTATTCTCTCTTTCGTCATTGATAACAAAAGGTTGAGCATGTCCGAAATTTTCCAGGCCTTGCCGCTACATATATTGTAAGTCTCTCCATAATCACATTTTTCTACGGCAAGTACGTAAGCCCTGACAACATCGCGGACGTCTGTAAAATCCCTGCTTGCTTCAAGATTGCCCACATGCATTACCGGTTCCTTCAGACCCTTCTCTATCTCTGCTATCTGTTTTGCGAAATTAGAAGTCGAGAAGACGTCACCTCTTCGCGGTCCCTCGTGATTGAATGCACGGGTTATGACTGTTTTCAATCCATAACTCTTGTGGTACTGGTACGCAATACGGTCTTCAGCCACTTTGCTGACTCCGTAAGGGCTTAGTGGCCTCAGCGGATTCGTCTCTTTCACTGGTGTTTCATTTGGATGTACCAGGCCGTACTCTTCACTACTGCCAGCAATCTGTACAACCGGGTCTGTGCTTGACGCTCTTATTGCCTCGAGAAGATTCACGGTTCCTATTATGTTTGTGGAAAGTGTTTCCTGAGGCGCATGAAAAGAACTGTGAACGAAAGACTGTGCAGCCAAGTGGAATACAACATCCGGTTCCGCAGCTTTGATGGCCTTTTCCATGCTGTAGGCGTCCCGTATATCGGTTTCTATGAGATTTAGTTTGTCTTTTATGTGTATTATATTGTCGAGTCTGCTTCTCCATCTCATTGTACCGTAGACTTCGTCGCCACGAGCCAGCAAGTTTTCAGCCAGATGTGAACCGGCGAATCCCGTTATCCCAGTTATGAGTACCTTCATGAAATGAACTCCTTGTACGTGTTATAAATCTTGGATGAAACCTTTTCATACTTGTAATTAGCGGCGTGTTTTATAGCATTTTGAGATATTTTCTTCTTTCGGGCATCGTCGTCTACCAAATCAATGATCTCTTTTTTCATGGTGTCCCAGCTCCCGTAATCGACAAGAACTCCCCCCAGTCCCACCGTCTCTGGCACCGCACCGACTCGCGTTGAAATTACCGGGGTGCCGCACATCATTGACTCGGCTATCGCAGATCCGAATGATTCGTATTTAGTAGGACAGACAACTATATCGGATCTGGACAGCTTATCCGCCACCTGTTCCGTGGATAAATTTGTCAGGACTTTCACTCGTCCAGAATTTTTCCGCAGGTGATCTTCCATAGGACCAGTTCCTATTATCAGAAAATCCAGATCTTTTCTCTCGTCTGCTATCTGTTTGAATATTTCAAGAGCTATCTGAGGACCTTTCCATGGCAGAAGAGTTCCTATGTATGTAATAGTTTTCCTCGGGAATTTTGATTTTCTCGGATAGAAAATCTCATCATTGACTGGGCACGGAACTATATTGTAATTGCCCTTAGAATATCTAGATAGTTGTTTTTTTTCATTCTCGTTAAAAGGGAACACCGCAGAGGATCCGGAAAGTATATACTTGCCTTGTGAATGATTGTATACCGACATCAGCGACAGTTTTATGCTCGAGGAAGGCGGGTGGAATGCTGTCGTAAAGAAATGCGGAATGTTGTTTTTCTTCGCGAAACTGAACCCGGACGTGGCCGGAAAGAAGCCGTAATGAAACGAGTGAATCAGGTCAAATTAGATCGGAAGA
>CAYITT010000055.1:0-5444 GCA_964366275.1 uncultured archaeon | reverse complement strand
TGCCCATTTCTTTACCTTTTTAAGTCTGATTTCTTTTCCTCTTGCAACCCACTCGAAAAAAGCCGCGAATTGTTCATCGTAAACGACTCCCGGTATGTCGGGCATGCTGCCGCCTTTCGTCAACACCGTGAACGGCAGCCTTGGATTTGCCGAAGTAACAGTCACTAACTGAGTCTCATGATCCGCGTGAGTTGGTCCTGTTATCGTAACTCTGTAATTACCTGGTACAAGATTATTTATTTCGTATGTTCCGGCGACAATAGATGCTGGTAATTTTATACCAGTTGTTGGGCTGCCGTCAAGGCCTCTGTATTCAATAACCGAGCCGTCAATCGGTGCGCCGCCGATTCTGCACTTTACTGTTGACATCGCCACGGGTGAAGGTGTAGGCGACGGGTTTCCACTTGGAATCGGACCTGGATTGGTCAAACCGCCGTTGCCGCACGCGGCTGCGTATGCACCGAAAAGCGCTAGGGCCCCAGCCCTCAAATATCTTCCAAGATTAGAATTTTTAGAATTTCCGTAAGCAGAAACCTGTCGGTCCGTAGGCCTTGCTATTTCGCTGTCAGAATAAAGTTCCTTTACAAGTCCGCGCATGTTTTCACGACCTTTTATTATAATGTTATATTGCCACGCATGTTGAAGTGTTTATCGGTAAGATGCTATTACTACGCTTCCGTGGTATACACGGCGAATCAAAGGTTCACCTGTATAGTAAGCCTATTACTATATGTCTGGCTTACTATATAAAGATATGTGTTTTGTGTTACTTATAAGTGGTTACTAAGTATTGTTTAAATATACTGTCAAGAAAGTAAATGTATGAGATACAAGATCAAATACGCTGTAGGTTCGGACTATAGGGAATTTCCACTTTACGGTATGGACGGCGCACTATCAGTAGGTCCTAACTGTTCAAATGGCTGTTCCAATGGATGCGCCAGCAGCGGCGGCGTAAGTAGTGGGTTCAAAAGTATCCAAGCACTCAGACGCAAGATACTTGAGAAATAACCACAAGCAAATGTCATTGTGATACCATATATGAATAGACCTTAGTATGTAAACATGTTCTAAGTGGTCATATGAAAAAATGTACAGTCGCATAAAATTCTGGAACTATTTGTGTATGCGAACAGGGGATTTAAATCCTTAAGTTGTAAATCCTATTATGTCAAACCCGAAAATAAAATTTAATTCTGGTATGTTTTTGCACAAATCTATATTCAAGACAGAATACCCAGATAAAAAACTGGATAATTACATAATAGAATTCGAAAATTTTTATCGGAAAAAAGAGAGTATAGTGCTTAAAATAATAAGTGACGTTACAGGCCTGAAATGGAAAATGAAACAGATTGATGTTTATTTTTTTGATGCTGATTTTCCATCGGTATCGTTTCCACTTTGCCTCAATTATAATGGTGGCAATAAAGAATTCAGTCTGTTCTGTATAATACACGAGTTGGCGCACGACATAATTTTCTATAATTGGAGCGAACTATTCGACAACAAGAATATATCGCCCGTAGAATTGGAAGCCTTATGCGAATTTGTAGCAAAGAAAGTCTGTGAAAATATTTTCGACAAAGCAACTGTGTTGCGTCTGGCAAAAAGTCACGAATTCAGCGGGTACTACAGATGTGTCTGGGATAGGGAAAAAGAATTGGAAAAAATAATAGGTCACGAAACACTCCTGCAATTCTATAAAAAGGAGAATATAAAATGGTGAAAAAGAACACGGCCGACACAATAAGTATACTGTCAAATTTTGTCGGGCCGGGAAAAATAATTAAATATGTCGCATCGGTGCCTAATTTTAATGACGAGCCAAAATTAAGTCAGGTAGTGTCAGTATACAAGGGCTCAGAAGAAAGGGCAGGCGCATTTTCTTTGTCAGCTGAGACTGCCGTCTTGAGAGCGATGGGAGAGGGTGTTGAAAGACACTGCAACTATGGTTTTGAAAAAAATGACATAGTGTCAAACTTTGAAAAAATAAAGGATAATGCACTTGACCCGCGTCTCCTGACACCGTTTTCAGACGGACAGTTAAAGGATCAAGTCTACAGAAATTTTGTAATCAAGAAAACCTCTGTATTCGGTTGGGTAAAAGGTCGGTGTCTTACTAGACGCAAAAATATTTTTTTGCCTTCTCAGGAAGTTTACCTGAATTATAAATTTCTACCGAAAGAACCGATAATAAGATTTCCCATCAGCACCGGTGCCGCCGGGGGAACAACAGTTGTTTCGGCGCTCGTAAGAGGAATATGCGAGGTTATAGAAAGGGGTGCAATAATTATATCATATCTGGATAAACTGCCATCACGCAATATAAAAATAAAATCATGCCCACAGAGTATACAGGAATTAAATGAAAAATTTGAAAGGTATTTTTTGAAAATAAGACTTTTTGACGTGACGACAGAAATTGGCATCCCAACAGTATTAGCTGCCATATATGATACAGCAGCAAATAAGATATGTCCTGTGTCTTTTGGATCGAAATGCGGTTTTGATGCAGAGGACGTCATAATTGGAGCTATAATGGAAGCACAAAACGGTAGGGTATACACACGCGAACTGGTGCTAAGAAACGAGAAATATCCAGAAAGAGTCGAAGAAATAAGCGAATTTAAACACCGGTCAATGTTTTGGACGCATTATAATCTTGTAAAAACACTGAATTTTTATTTGAAAGGTGATAAAATCAACTTTCGCAAATTTGATAGATTTAGGGGCAGAAAAATGTCTTTTGATGCAAAACTGAAATTTCTCATATCAGTACTAAAGACAAATGGATTTGATATCTACTGTGCCGATTTAACTAAGCCAGAAGTAAAAAGGTATGGTTATTACGTAATAAAAACAATAATACCAAAAATGCATCCGTTATATTTCGATGAGTTGTTTCCATACAATTACAGTGAAAGGCTAAAAACAGTTCCGAAAATAATAGGATTTAAAGGTAATTTTAATGGCCATTCACACAATAAAATTCCACATCCGTTTTTGTGATATCAATGAAGACAAAAAGAAATAATCAAATAACAGCTATCTTAAATACCCCCAGCCTCAAATTCCTAGAGTACCATACCGCTAGCAAATATTGTATACAGGACTTTCTAGAGAAATTTGTAGAAATACCAAAATCGTGGACAATCGTACATTTCAAAGAGTACAAAAGATTTAAAAGTATTAAATTGTCAAAACCATTGGACATAAAAATGTCTTTGCAAGAGGCCATAAAATCCAGAGTATCTGTTAGAAGATATTCAAAAACTCCAATACGATTTGTAGATCTTTCCACAATACTGTATACAGGTGCTGTAATAAAAGAAATAAATGACGATATGGATTTAACAAGAAGAAACCAACCGTCTGCCGGTGCAAGATTTCCCATAGAAATATATGTAATTTCACTCAATTGTTCCAAACTAAATAGGGGCATATACCACTATAACGTAAAGCAAAATACATTGGAATGCCTAAAAAATAACATCACAAAAAAAGAACTAAAAAGATTTTTTGACCAGCCGTGGATGTTTGATTCTGCCTGCATAATCCTTTTAAGCGGTGTGTTTGGAAGGACAAATATAAAATACCGCGAGCGTGGATACCGCTATATACTCTTTGAAGCCGGGCACGTAGCACAGAATATTTCCCTAATTGCTACATCTATTGGTCTTGGTTCATGTTGCATAGGAGGCTTTGATGATAATAAAGTAAATGAGGCTTTGGACATAAAGGAATATAACGAAGCAGCCTTATACGCATTGGTGGTAGGAAATGTTGCCAGAAATTGATTTTACATTTAGTTATATACTTCAAGTAACACTGCTTAGAAACGAATTTAATTTTGAGAGACTAAAAAATTCAAAAGACAATATAGAAAAAATATTTTATAAACAACAGGATAAAATACTTGGCTCTATTCAAAAGTTAAGTAAGTTGAGATGGAAAGAAAACTATATACAAGTATGGGTATTTACAGGTCTTTATGATTCTGTACCAAGCCCTGTACTAATAAATTGCACGTCAGGTGACAGTGATACAATGCTTTTTGAATTAGTTAGAATGTTATCTCATAGCATATTTATTCAGAACGGAAATCAAGAAGTAGAAGACCACATACCGTACGGAATCACAATTAAAATAATGCAAGAACTTATAGGTACTACAAGATTGAAAGATGTATATACAAAACTGGAACTTGATACATTTAAAAAACCTGTTTTAGAAAAAGCGCTCTCCATGAAATTTTAAAGGTAAAACGCAGGAAAAACGCCTATGAAAAATTTTGATTAAGAATCCTGCCACAGCAGAGGCATTTTCTCTTGATTTTTCTATAAGAGATATCAGTTCTAAATTTTGCGCGGTCTTTTTTCTCATCGAAACTCTTGATTTTCTTATCTGAGCCAAACATACTTCCGGATTTCATTATCTCACAATTTCTATTTTGATTTCCTTTACATCTTCAAAATCAGGGTCGCCTGTGTAGAATGCATCGCATCTGGTCATGATAGCAGTGGCAAGGTTTATTGCGTCTATAAATGAAAGTTCATTCTTCTTACTGTAGTACTTTAATCTTAGATCTGCTGCAAGTTCAGCAATTTCAGCGGTAACTGAAAGGATCTTAAGATTTTGTATATTGTTAATCAATGTTATTATCTCGTTCGCCTGTAAGGCTCCGTATTTTTTTGACAACTTGTATTTGATCTCCGTTATACAGACAGAACTTATTATCATTATATTTGTATTTTCCTCAATCAATTTTATGATTTTCTCATTTTTTGTGGCAAAATACTCGATAAATATCCAGCTGTCTAGAAATATCATCCAAACTTGCTCCATTCTTTATTGCTTTCTTTTATCATTCTATCTATTTCTTCTTCGCTTATCTTCGGGAGTTTTTTTCTCAATTCTCTCAGTCTTGCAACAGGGTTCTTTATCTTGGGCCGCATAACTACTTCGCCCTCACGCTCTATGAAAACTATTTTTTCTCCTGTCTTTAGGCCGAGTGCCTCTCTTATTTCATGAGGTATAGTCACCTGACCCTTGCTTGTTACTGTAGCCTCTTCCTGCATTTTTATCACCTTACTTTTATTATATAAGTAAGGATATATAAAGATTTCCTTACTTACAGAAAAAGCGGGCCGATTAAGTTGAACAAAGTTACTTTCGGTGAGGATAGATACCGAGATTCTGAGTCTGGGACAGTGCATCGCCATCATTAAGTCTCAAGATTTCGGGCGGCGTAGAACATACATGATACCTATCACTTGTTTTATTTCGGTCGCCATTTGACACCTGCTGTGTGTAGCTGTCGGCAATGCGCCTTACAGATCTTTCACAAAACAGCAGCCTGAACATAAACTGATACCAAGTCTCCATAGTAACCATAAAATCAAAAAGTTTAAATTACCTTGTATTTTGCCATTATATCTGCC
>CAYITT010000054.1:0-5498 GCA_964366275.1 uncultured archaeon | reverse complement strand
TGGCGACTTCACACCAGTGATAATTGTTATCACCTGTATGCCGTCGAAATCCGGGATTAAACGCGCTCCCCACATTACCTGTGCCGTGGGATCGAGCTGGCCCTGTACTGCCTCGCCTATCGTATTGATCTCGTCCATTTTCATGTCATTACCGCCGATTACCTGAATCAGCGCACCCGTTGCGCCGTGATAATCCACTTCAATCAGCGGGTTGTTCAGCGCGGCCGAAACGGCATCTCTTGCCCGCGTCTGTGACTGTGACATGCCTACGCCTATCGAGGCGACTCCGCCGGCGCGCATTATTGTCCTTACGTCTGCATAATCCAGATTGACGAGCGATGGTTCTGAAATCGTTTCTGTAATTCCTTTGATCATTGTAGCAATCAGATCGTCTGCAAGACCGAAAGCCTGCTTCAGCGGCTTGTTTCCCGCGAGTTTCAGCAGTCGCTCGTTCTCTATTACGATTACTGTGTCGCATGACTGGCGAAGAGTTGCCAGTCCGTCTTCCGCCTTTATTATTCTTGCACCCTCAAGCCTGAACGGCAGTGTGACAACAGAAATAACTATTGCGCCTAACTCTCTTGCTAACGAAGCGACAACAGGAGCAGCGCCGGTTCCTGTACCGCCGCCTAGTCCGCACGTGACGAAAACTAAATCTGCTCCCTGCAATGCTTCGCGGATTTCCTGTTTACTCTCAAGAGCCGCGTTTTTACCTATTTCAGGATAACCGCCTGCACCCAATCCTCTTGTCAGATTTTTGCCGATAAGTATCCGCTTATCTGCCTGAGAAGTTGCCAGATGTCTTGCATCCGTATTCAATATGATAGTCTGTGCGCCCTTTATTCCTTTTCTTGTAAGCGCGCTTACCGTGTTGCAGCCCCCGCCCCCTGCACCTACAACCATAATCCTTGCCTTATGTGTTTCGAAATCCTCGATGTTACTGAACGTATCGCCCGACATTTTAGCACCTCTTTTATATTGTGTGAAATATACGTTAGCCAAGCGATTTGCCTTTAAAGCCGCTAGGCCTATATACCTCTAGAAGTAGTCCAACATTACTTCGTCCAAAATGTCCATTTAAATTGAACTGTCCAGGTTCAATTAATATTTACTAAGCACGTTGTCCAGACGTGTTTAATATTTCCCTTTTCTTACGCTGCTTTAATACCGTTTTCTATTGTGTAGACTATAGTTTAATCGTAATGCACTTTATATACGTGATGGCACTGTGTGCCACCCGTAAAGGTTAAGTTTTACTTAACCATGCAGAGTGTGGAGAAATCGCACAGTTGTTTGTGTTACTGTATAGTAATTTAAATGTTTGTCTGGGACACTAATGAAATGAACCCCATCGCTGGTCCTGAGACGGGCAGAACAACTATAGTTTGTGAAAATGAAGAGCACACGCTTGAGTACACTCACCTACGTAACTATGAAAATCATCAAATATATACAAAGCTTGATTGCGACGTCGAACTCGATTACGACTTTCTACAGACACCAAGACCGAGGCGCGACATTCGTCTGCATATGTTTCGAAGCGCCAGCACCAGAGTTCCGTACGAAACTAAACTACGTCGGATGGAGCAAACCAGCAAACTCATTGTTGTTTACGACAGCATAATGATAGACATGGGTGCATACAGCCATGAAGACGTCATCAATCTGGCAAGACGAGGTAAACTTCCGCGACCGGTTACAGTGACCGGCGACACAAATAGAAAAGGATTGATGGACTTGCTTGATACGCTCGGTTATCCCAGATATGTTGACGACTGGAAGTATGCTATATCTTGGAAAAAAATTGTAGAAGACGCTAGGAGCGGCAGATTACTTTCGACATGGATTACAGAGAAAAATTCGGTATCTAAATAAGGCTTATTCCGTCATGAATTTTACAGTAGCGTAAACCAGCGGAGAGCGATGAGTTTTGTCGTTATTTTCGAGATATATAGTAAGCGTATGGCTTCCTTTCTCTAAGTTTGCAACGGATGTTACTGTGTACACGCTGCGCTGTTCTTTGCCGTCTATAAAGAAAAGCAGGTGTCCCTGATTCTCGACGTTCTGCCTGTTCGCAACGATGTCAACCAGCTGAAAATTCGTGACGTTGAGCCTTACGCTGACAGTCGAGCTCTTGAATGCTTCGCCGCTTTGCGGGGAAATTATAAGCAAGCCAGGCGATCCCTCAGGAGGTCTGTAACTGTTGTTGTAATCCTGTATCGGTATTTCATTGTTTTGATTTTGCGATAGAAATTGCTGGACTCCCACGGCAGCAAGAATAAGTACAACAACCAGAAGGATACCGGACCAAGGCAGTTTCTTTGAACTTGCTGGCTGGGTTTTTCTTCCAATGTGTATTCTTACTTTTCTTCTCTGTGGCTTTGCCATAACTAAACTTGGTCAGATATGTTTATATAGCGAAACAAGATTCTCTTGTTTGCTATACATGAAATCTTCGATTTCATTGAAAACCAAAGTAATTTCTTGCAAGAATCCACAAAACGGGTATCAGCACCATAACTAGGAACGTCAGTATTATCGTGCGTATGCCTTTCTTCCAGCCTTCGTGGCGAAAACCAAACATCAATCCTACGAACAATCCGCCGAAGTGCGCGATATAGGAGATATTAGGATCAATATTCGTGATGAACCCGTAAGCGTTGTACAGAGCGTAAGACAGTCCGAGAAGCGCCAGAGGAATCGGAACTATCATCGGATAGAACGACAGATCCAGCGGGCGCACAAGCATGCCTGCGCCGATCAGCGCGAATATTCCTGCCGACGCGCCTACAGCTAAAGTATCCGCCGGATAAACCAGCGCAGATAGGATGTCCCCTGCGAATGCGCCTATAAAAAAGATTACAAGCATCTTTTTCCAGCCTAATTCGCTCTCAACAGCAAGCCCGAAGAAAACGAGCACGAGTATATTGGAAAGCAGATGCTCCAGCGACCCGTGCATGAATATTGAAGTCACAGAGACATAAGGCCGCTCAAGAAAATTGTTTAACGAAAATCCATATTTATTATAGAAAGGCTCGCCGGCATAAACGCCGTAAGCAAATCCGATTATGCACAACGCGACAAGAATCCACGTTAGTTTCATATTCAAACTGGTAATTTTACTTCTTTAAGAAACGTGTGCATTTTACGTTTTACTTCATCTTGAGTATTGGTACCTATTCTGGGGCTTAAGCCCATGTAGTGGTCTGCTATACTGTAGGCATAATAAACACCATCGTATATTGCATGAGCCGTATCGAAATATCCATTTTCGGAATGATGACTAATTTGCCCTGCTCGTATACCTAGAACGTTATCCATACCAGTTTTCAACTGAACATCGTGGGAATTCCTCAGAAAAGTCAGCAAATGATTTTTAGTGGCATGATACCATCTTTTTGGAGGCGAAACACGGCTTGATGCGTGTCTCGATACGTGATAAACAAGAGACCGTGGATCAAAAATCATTACTTTATCTTTATTTCTCATTCTCCAACATAGATCTACTGATTCGTAACCAAGGAAAAATGATTCATCAAATCTGTCGAAATCTTCGTAATCAGAACGTCTAATTATTATAGAAGCTGCTTTTGTATAGTCTATAACGCTAGGTACTGGATGTTCAACTATTCTTTCTCCTCGTCCAATTTCATGCGGAAATCCAAGTTCGTCAACTCTTCCTCCTAAACAATCAATTTTACCGTCTTCTTTCAAAATAAGACTTTGTACAGCTCCAACATCTTCAGAAGTTTCTAATGATTGCACAAGGTAAGTCAACCAACCTTTCTCTACTCTTGCATCATTATTAAGAAAAACCAAATAGTTTCCATCCGAAACGTCTACACCAGAATTTATGGCAGGTGAGAATCCTTCATTCACGTAACGTCTAACAATTTTGTAAGGTTTATTCAGGCCAGAATCTTCTATTGTTTTTTCGATATTTTCTCCAGAACTGTCATCGCTTATTACTACCTCTATGTCTTCTCCAACACAATTTAATGATGTCAAACATTTCTGAAGAACTTCTTTACCCATATAGTTAGGGATTATTACAGAGGTTTTCATGTTAGTCTCCAATAGCGTTTTCAACTATGTCTCTAGAAAGGTGAGAGATTCGTTCTAGTTCGCCAATAGTTGTCTTTTCGCCTCGCTTTCTTGCAGAATAGTAAAGTTCTATGAACTCTCTATATGTATGTTCCAGATCAGCTAGCCCTGCGCGTCTTAAGGCTAATAACATAGTCTGCTTGCCTGAAAATGAATTTATCTCGTCTGCACTTACAGATTTCTTATCTTTAACTAAAGCGTAATGTAAAGCAACAGCGGCTGCATTATAGGCTCTGTTAAGAAAGTTTTCTAGAGGCTGGCAAACTTGGGACAAGTTTTCAACCGATTCTCTTTTCAGATATTCATGAAAACTTCGTGAGCGAAATCTCTTATCATGCGAAAATTCTTTCTGTGCATCAAGGAAAGTGGTAGGTCTTTTTAATAACTCAATTCCTGTATAAATGAGAGAAATTGAGAATGGGTCGCCAATTGACAAGTATCTTCTAAATTCTTCCGGAGTTTCAGTTACGAAACTAATCGGAAAATCGTATCTAGATAATAAACCGATTGCAAACTTTTTGAGTTCCCAGTTTTCACTTATAGCGTATAGGTCAAGGTCGCTAGTCTGTGTTTCCTGTCCGGATGCTACGCTACCAAAAAGAACAAATGAATCGAGGTCCCTATAAAATTTGGCATCCATTTCGTCGCGCAATCTATAAGCAACTTCTCTTTTATTCATCAAATCCCCAGTCTTATTCTTCTGTCAACAATCCAAGTTTCGTTTTCTAGTTGCCTGAGTATCACAATTTCATTTACTTTGAATGAAAAACCAGAGTACATACCATTAGCAATCGAATAGACTTTGTCGAAGTCTGATTCTTTTACGTCATCGTGCGCAAGAGTTATATGAGGTATAAACTCTTCGTGAGTTCTGAATTTTACATTCGCTTTCCGCAGGGCCCCGAAAATCTTTTTCCTAATCTCTGTCAATTCTAGGACTTTAGTCAGTTTTACATACACTACATAGGGATTTGACGACCAAGCGTCGTTGTCGAAATAACTAACACCACTTGTTTCTAGCGTAAAAGATGTCTGTCCGCGGATTGCATTTTTCACCATTTCTTCAAGCTTATCAGTGTCCTCTTGAACGTCATAAAAAAAAGTGATATGAGGCGGGAAGTATTTTGCGCTTTCACAACCAGTCTTTTTGTATATTTCTCCGACTATTCCTGACACAAAATCTGATTCTTTTTTTGGTAAAACTATTCCGATTACAAGTTTTTGCATAACTTTGAAGTAGCAAAAAACTTCTTAAATAGCTACAGGACTCGAACCTGCGTGCCAGCTCTGACGCGGTCTTATTCTTACTTTGTACATTCGTTCCGAATTATCGTCCAGGATTATCGCGACGCCCTTCAATTTTGGTAATTCATTGATGTACTTGCCTATGTCAT
>CAYITT010000053.1:0-5504 GCA_964366275.1 uncultured archaeon | reverse complement strand
TCACAAAGAAAAGATACGCAGGGTGGAGATTCGACAAGACAGACGACGGATGGAAAGACGAAATAGAGATGAGAGGGATTGAAACTGTCCGCAGAGACTGGTGCCCGTTGGTATCAGATCTAATGCTGCAAGTTTTGCATACGGTTTTGAAGGAAGGAGATCTGCAAAAGGCGATAGAGCTCGTAAAAGGAAATATAAACGACCTGAAAATGGGGAGCATACCTCTCGAAAAATTGACAATAGTCAAGGGCATAACGAAGAATCCTGACAGCTATGATGGTATACTGCCTCACATTGAGCTTGCTAAGAAGTTGACAAAACTAAACCCACACGACCCGCCAAAGATAGGGGACCGGATCGGCTTCGTTATAATAAAAGGAGACCAGTTGCTCTCAAAGCGGGCGGAAGACCCGGCGTATGTCATCAAAAACAACATACCCATAGACCCGGATTATTACATAAACAGTCAGTTGTTTCCGCCGATAGAACGAATATTCAACGCAGTCGGGGTTCAGAAAAGCGAAGTTTTCGGCGGCGGGAGACAGACGTCGCTAGGTGACATAATAAGCGGGGCGAAATTTGTACGCAAACATACAATAGATATAGATTACAAGAAGCCGCTGGACAACTGGGAAGAGTTTATCTGCAAAAAGTGCAGTATTTCTTACAGGAGGATGCCATTAAACGGCGCGTGCGTGTGTGGTGGGGAGTTACTTATAAGCTATCACGGTTCTTCCGGGGATAAGGTTACAATAAAGTAATTTTTGGGTAAAAACCGGTTTAATGGCGTATATGCTATAACTCTGATTCTGTACTGGCACAAATTTTATATACTGATTAAATTGAAGAAATAACCATGGCTAACAGACACATAAAAACAATTAACGGACGCAAGTATTATTATGAGTCCATACGAAAGGGCAAAAAAGTTACAAGCAGGTATATAGGGCCTGTTGAGGCAAGAGTGCGCAAGAGCAGGAAGCCCGAGGATGCGCAAGAGCAGGTTGTACAGGAATTGAACGAGCAGGTACAGGGCCCTGAAGAAGGAAATTACATCGGGTAAACTCCTTTTTCTTTAAAGAAAAAGTAACTTCCAGTCAAAAAGAACTGTTTATTTTCCTTTTAATTCTACGATTGCTTTTGCAAGATCGTTATTCAGTTCTTCCAGTTTCTTTACAACAGTTTCGCGGTCATGCCCAGTCTTTTCCATGACTATCTGTACATCTTCCTCGCTCATCGGAACACTTTCTGTCACTTCACCGGATATCTGATAAACTTCGCGCCCCATCATATCGGCTAACATCACTTCAGGCTTAGAAATAGTTATTTGCTTGCCCTTGGATTTTATTATTACAAGATCCGCAGGAATTTCCTGTACATTAAGATTAAGCTTCTTCATCATCTGCTGTATCTTTTTGGGATCATTACCTGGGAACATTTTTTCAACTCCAGTGCACTGCTCTAGTAATTGTTGTTTATCATATAAAAGCTTCCAACAAGGAAAATCATGCTGGAAATACTGCTTTTTGCAGGGCTCGGCCTGATTGTCGGCGTTTTGTTTGGTTTAATTCCAGGACTTCATCCAAATCTTGTCGCGCTTTTTATACCGTTAATAGCCGCAGCCGACATAGGCCCGACAAATCTGATAGTTTTTATTGTAACAGTCGCGGTGTCGAACACCTTCGTCGATTTTATACCGTCGATGCTGCTGGGCGCGCCGGAGGCAGGAAAAGAACTGATCACGTTGCCGGCGCATAAAATGCTTCTTGAAGGAAACGGGTACGATGCAATAAAACTTGCAGTCATAGGCGGACTGGGCTCTGTTGTATGCATCATTGCTTTGCTGCCGATAATCGCATTTTCAATACCGCCTATCTATGAGATCGTCAAGCCATACACTTATCTGTTGCTGATATTCATTGTTTTCCTCATAGTAAGTTCGGAAGACAATAACAGGAAAAGAGTAGTTTCGTTCCTCTGTTTTATTTTGGCAGGGATCATCGGGCTGCTCTCTTCGCAGATGAGCATAGACAGGAATCTTGTATTGTTTCCAATACTGTCGGGAATGTTCGGTGTCAGTATGCTGCTGCTTAGTGCGCAAAGCAAAATAAAAATAAAAAAGAAATCTGACGACATCTTTGTCTCTTCCCGCCAAACAAGGCGGGCAATTTTGTTTGGCAGTGTCGGTGGCATCTTTTCCGGGCTTCTTCCAGGTGTCGGCGCCAGCGAAGTCGCTACGCTGTCCAGTGTTGATAAAAATGAAAAAAGTTTTATTATTACAGTCGGCGCGGTTACGATAGCGAACACGATCGTGGCAATGCTGGCCATATGGCTGATAAGCAACCCACGAAGCGGGACGGCAGCGGTTATGGACCAACTCGTTTCAATTGGTCTGAATGAATCGCTGCTCATCGCAGCGATCTCGCTTGCGATCGCGGGCATTTCCGCTGTAATAACTTTGAAAGCCGCGAAGAAGTTTCTGAACAAAATTGAAACAACGGACTACGCGCTAATGAACAAATTAATTATCGGGCTTATCTTCCTGCTTACAATAATTTTCACGGGACTTCAGGGGCTGCTGCTTCTGGCCACGTGCACAGCACTCGGAATTTTTACGAACAACTCTCAAGTCAAGAGAAGTATACTGATGGGCGTGTTAATTCTTCCGACGATTTTATTTTACCTGCCTTTCTGAAATTAGAATTATTCTTTAATAATTCTTTTCACGAGCTCGCCGTAGGCTGGACGTACTATCGCGATGCCGACCAGCACACCGATTATTGTTGTTATGGCAAAGCCGCGCAGGAGACCGAAGCCGACTACCATCAGAGGAAGCATCGCTGCGACCACGGTGCCTGCGGATCCGAATATCGTGAAGAAAGCGTTCTTGAGTTTTTCGCGAAGCGTCATTGTCTGGTCCTCGCCGCGCAGCGCCTGGTCGATTATCATTATCTGGCTGTTGATGCCGCTGCCGATGGTGGCGATTATGCCTGCAATGGCGGGCAGATCAATTGTCCACCCGATCGTCGAGGCAACCCCGAGTATGATCAGCACTTCGCTCGTGGAAATTATTATCATAGGAAGCACGATTTTCGTTTTCCTGTATCGCAACCACACGACACAGACAACGCCCACCAGCGCAGCGAAGCCTGCAAGCAGCGCGCTTTTCAGGAAACCGCTGCCCAGCGTCGGCGATATGTTGTCGACCTGGACTATTTTTACTTCTGTGGGCAGCGCGCCTGAGCGCAGCACAGCCTGAAGTTGCGCGCGATTCTTGGAAGCATCGGTTATCGAGATTCCCGAACCGCTTATGGATATTTCCGTCTCAGATTTCCCCTTGAGATTCGAGGCAATGGTAAGCGAATCCATAAGACCGTCGTCGAGATACAACAGTATCGGCGACGAAAGTATAGCCTGTCCCGGAATTACGTCGAGGTTGCTGGTTACCCAGGCGAATTTATTGGCACCCTCAGGGCTCAGTTGAATAGCGAAAGACCATCGGTAGCTGCCGTCCGGCTGGATTTCGATCCGCGATCTCTGCGGATCATAAAAAACAGTTCTGATATCGTTGCCGTTAAAAACAGTTGCGGTCATGTTGGCGCGGCTCTGGGAGACACCTTCTATCTTCAGAAGCACGCCTGCTATATCCACAGACTCTCCGACATTTATTTCTTTCCCGTTGATTGTAACAGAATTATTATTCACCGTAAATGCGTAAGCCTTGTCCAGCTTCAAAGAACCTTCGCCGTTCGTAGTACGTAACAGCAACGGTATCTCCGACTCGAACTTGCCCTGGTTTTCAAGAAGCGCCCTTAGTTCTTCAGGATTTCCGCCGGCTATGCTTATCTCGATAAATCCTTTGCCTTCGTGATAGATCGGACGGAATACCGATTCGCGCAATCCGTATATGTTTATTCTCGTCTCTAATGTCGAGAGTACCTGCTCGATCGTTTCGTTGTCCGTGCTGTTCGGCTCTATGACCGCACGCACGCCGCCCTTAAGATCCAGACCGAACTGGAGATTGTTGGAAGAAGCTTCACTGGTTTTTATTCCCAGAGTGCCGTTAGCCTGCGCGAATTTCGTCCCTTTGCTTGTTTCTATTTTTATCGTACCAAAATACGGCTGCTCCTCAAACCCCTTCTGCACCGTCACGTCGTTTATTTTGTATATTATCTCGCCTGCAACTATGTTTGTCAGGCTGGAATTTTTCGAAACGGACTCGACTGCGTACCCGTGGGCATTAAAGTTGAAGCCGATAAGCGCCAGAGAAATTACGATACAGGCTACCCATAGCATTACACGCACGTTTTTCAGCATGTCTCTCGGCAGCACAAAATAAAATGCAATTATTACGGCCGGCAGAATTATCCATGTAGAATTTACGGGCACGAAAAACACAGCAATTGCCGCTAAAACGAGCACGACGGCGGCATACAGCAGATTATTTGTTGTCATGTTTCGCACCTTTCTTTTCTATCCAGTAACGGAGCACGCCTGCATTGGTCATCCATGTCGTCGGCGCATCGAGCAGAGTCGCAATTATTAGTACCAGTGCTATCTGCTCTATCACTATTGAGCCTGCAAGAAAATACATCGCCACGAGAGCCACAAAAATCGTCGCGGTCATCGTGAGCCCGGTTTTCATGGCGCGCCTGATGCCGGAAGAAACATCTTTGCTGTGGCCCTTCAGGAGCTCTGTTGTAAGAACCATGTTGGTATCGACGGAGTAGCCGACTACCATCAGCAGCGCTGCTATAACAGGCAAAGACAGAGACACGCCGATCAAATGCAGTATTGCTATCGTGACTACTATGTCGGTGGTCGCCGCAAGTATGACTATGAGCGAAGGAACAACCGATCTGAATAATATGAATACGGTCACTGCCATGAACACAAATGCAAGAATCATGGCAATCTGCGCCTGCTGGAAGAATATAGCGCCGATAGCAGGACCAACAGATCTTACCGTGGGAGCGCCGTTGACCTGGGCATGCGCGGATACGGCATTTATCACTTCGGTCTCATTCGCGTCTATGGGCACTTCTACTATCAGGTTTTTCGTAACGCCCGTGGTTTCTTTCACTGAGGCATAGGGTATCGCGTCCTTGATGGCCGGAATATCCGAAGAAAACACCTCGAACGTCAGCGACTTGCCGCCTGCAAGTTCTATATCCCTTTCGAGAAAAGAGCCCGTTGTAATTATGTTGTTGGATACTATGGCGATCGATATAACCAGGAGTACTATGGGTATCCATAGCCAAATTTTCCAGTACTTTTCGAATGTTTCGTAGAGCATTACGGTCACGCTTATTGTCTTGAATGCCTGAAACGTTTATAAAATACAGTATTCAGACAATACCACCGTTTAGTCAGTTAAACGGTGCTTATAAATTTTAAGTGTTTACTTTATCGATGTTTGATGTTATAATTGTTGGCGGCGGCGTCACGGGGGCGCACCTGGCCAGCAAATTAGATGGACTAAATGTATTGCTTATAGAAAAGGA
>CAYITT010000052.1:0-5509 GCA_964366275.1 uncultured archaeon | reverse complement strand
TAATACTGATCTCAACAATATGTGGAGCAACGGACAGGCGTTCTGGAAAAACTGGGATGATTGATATGTATTGGGAAGGAAAACGGGTTTTTGTAACAGGCGCAACGGGATTCTTGGGTTCGTGGATAACAAAGAGTCTTGTCGACAGCAATGCGCACGTTACTGTGCTTATCAGGGACGCGCCAGCTTCTGCGAATTTCTTTCTTCTGGGCCTTGACAAGAAAACGAACATCGTAAGCGGCGACGTTAAGGATTATGATACGGTTGCAAGGGCACTAAATGAGTACGAAATAGACACTGTTGTCCATTTGGCTGCACAGGCACTTGTCGGGCCTGCGGTTAATATGCCTAGAGAAACTTTCGAGGTTAATGTCCGCGGTACATGGAACGTTCTAGATGCAGCAAGAAATGCAAAGAATGTAAAAAGAGTTGTAATGGCCTCGAGCGACAAGGCGTATGGTTCGCATGATGTACTCCCTTATTCAGAAGATGCAGTACTCCGAGGACAATTTCCATATGATGTTTCAAAATCCTGCGCCGATATGCTCGGACAGGCGTATTTTGCTACCTATGGACTGCCGGTGGGAATAACAAGATGCGGGAATCTTTACGGGCCGGGCGATTTTAATTTCAGTCGTATAGTCCCAGGAACTTTCCGTTCTATAATAAAAAACGAAAACCCGGTAATACGAAGCGACGGCAAATCCAAGCGCGATTATTTTTTCATAAAAGATGCAGTCAGCGGCTATCTTGCTCTGGCAGCGGCGCTTGATGACAAAAAACTTCACGGACAGGCATTTAATCTGGCGCCCCAACGCCCGCTGACAGTACTGGAATTATTCGAGAAAATGATACATATATCAGGAAAGACACACCTCCAGCCGATAATAAAGAACGAGGCAAAACAGGAAATACGGGACCAGTACCTTTCCAACGAAAAGGCTGCAAGGCTTCTCAAATGGGCACCAAAATACAGCGTAGAAGAAGGTCTCAAGGAGACATACAAGTGGTACGTTGATTTTTTCAGCAGAGAGCCTATAGAAAAATATTGATGATGATTATGATAGACGATGTTGTAATAAAACAGTTGAGGCAGTTTAGTGACGAACGAGGCAAAGTAATGCACATGCTTAAATCGACAGATGAAATATTCGAGAATTTCGGGGAAGTTTATTTTTCTATATGCAACCCAGGATTTGTTAAGGCGTGGAAAATGCATAAACAAAAAACATCTTTTTATTGTGTAATAGATGGTAACGCCAAAATAGTATTGTGTGATATGCGTGAAGGCTCAAGTACGAAAGACAACATTCAGGAGATAAATGCAGGGGAAGACAACTACGTAATAGTCAAAATACCAGCCGGCGTCGCGCATGGATTCCAGTCAATCGGCATCAAGCCGGCATTGCTTGCGAATCTAGCCACGCACCCTTACGATCCTTCAGATAATTTTGATATCGACCACGTATCGGGCAATATAAAATACAAGTGGTAAGAATGAAAATAACAATCACAGGCGGCTTCGGCTTCGTTGGAAGCCTTTGCGCAGATTTCTACAGGAAAAACGGCAATGACGTGACCATAATTACCAGAAGAATACCTGCTGAACTCCAGTCATGGAGCAGGAACTTCCGTGTTGTTGAGGCTGATATAACCGACAAGTCTCTAGACATAAGCGGCGACGTGATAATACATTGTGCCGCCATGAACGAGACAAAAAATGTCAGTATGGAGGAGTTCATGAGGGTGAATGCAGAGGGGACAAAGAACGTTCTTGAAGCGTCGGTAAAAAATTCCGTGGGAAAATTCGTCAAGGTTTCTACTTTTCATGTATATGGCACAACCGAAGGTATAATAACAGAAGAAACCGTGCCGGACCCGAAAAGTTCTTATGCAAAAAGCCAGCTGGCTGCTGACAATGTATGTCTAGATTACTCGAAAGAAATTGATACGTCAGTGATCAGGCTTTCGAATATTTTCGGACCGCCAATACACCCTTCAATAGACCGCTGGACGCTTGTTGTCAACAATTTCTGTCTTCAGGCTTCCAGAGACGGAAAAATAACGATGAAATCACGCGGCGATCAGAAAAGGGATTTTATTTCGAGTTACAATGCTCTATCGGCAATAGATACAGTGGCAAAGTACAAAAAGTCCGGCGAAATTTTTAACGCCGGCGGGGCGACTGTCATGTCAATAAAGGAAATAGCAGACAGAGTGGCCAGTAATTTTGAAATACTCTACAGAAAGAAAGTAAAGGTAATTCCCGGGAGCAATGAAGAAAACGACAGCAATTTTTCATATCCGATAGACAAAATAAACAGACTGGGCTACGTTCCGAGGAAAGATATGGACAGAACAATAAAAGAAATTCTTGGGATGTGTGATAAAAAATGATATCTGTTGTAATACCAAGCCATAATAGGATGCAGAAGCTGAAAGAGCTTCTGGAATCGCTAGAAAAACAAACTTACCGTCGCTTTGAAATAATAGTTGTTTCGGATTCTAAGGACGGCACAGAAGAAATGGTAAAAGAGTTCGTTAAAAAAAGCAAAATACCCACAAGGTTTTTTCGGAAGGTTAGTGACGGCCCGTCACAGAAAAGGAATGTTGGAATAAAGCATGCCAAAGGAAAGTTTGTGGCTTTCATAGATGATGATTGTGTTGCAGATTTACAATGGCTAAAAAACATAGTAAAAACGTTTTCTAAGGGTTGTGGAGGTGTTGAAGGTAGAACATTTACTGATAATACTAGAGGACCTTTTTCTCATTACATACTTAATGAGAAAGGTGGTCAGTACATGACGTGTAACATGGCTTATAGAAGAGATATTCTTGTTAAAATCGGCGGGTTTGATGAAAATTTTACTAGCTCAGTTACAATTGGCCGAGAAGATTCAGATTTAGCATTTTCTGTATTAGAAAAGGGATATGAAATAGCATTTGCAAAGAATGCTGTAGTAAAACATCCTGTGATAAGGACAAGCTTTACTAACAGGCTTAAGAAGAAAAAAGATTTCTTTTTAGACCCTTTGTTATTTAAAAAACACCCAAATCTTTATAAAAATAAAATAAAGTTTCCTTTCGAACTTTTTACACCGATATACATACTTTTCTTCATTTTGTCATTTATACAAGTATATTTCTCGCTTGGTTTATTAATTACGTCACTTGCCGAGATTAAATATAGGTCGTGGAGCGTAAATTTTTTAGAATTCGTTAAATTTGTCTGCCTTCAAACAGTAGGATCTTTTGTTATCGTAATTTATTATTTTTATGGATGCTTGAAATTTAGAGTTAATCCAATAAGGCAGATTATACTAATATAAAAGCTTTCCTAATTTAATTCAAATAGAGTATTATGAAAGTAGCTTTAGTGTACCCAAGAATTAAAGACAGAGACCTTACACCACCTCTAGGCTTGTTGTATTTAGCTTCGTATGCAAAAGCGTATGGAAGTTCCGCTGAAATAAAAATATTTGATAATAATTTTGATGATATAGAAAGTTCGGTTGTTAAGTATTCACCGGACATAATCGGAATAACTGCTATGACCATAGATTATACAGAAGCTTTGCGACTTGCTACCTTTTTCAAAGATAAGCTTAACGTACCGATTATTATTGGAGGCATACATATTTCTTCGGTCCCCGAAACCTTGGCAGACCCATTTGTTATAGGTGTTGTTGGCGAAGGTGAAGCGACTTTCCTGGAGGTTTTATTGTTATTTGAGAAGAAAAGTAATTTTGAAACCAACGAATTGCAGAAAATAAAAGGTATAGCATTTCATGCTAACGGAAAGGTTCATGTCACGGAGAAAAGGGCTATGATAGATCCGCTTGACATGATACCTATGGTTGACAGGGATTTATTACATAAAGAATACTTTCATAAAAAAATAATACCACATATAGCAAAACATGGTATTGAAGGCACTATTTTGACTGCAAGGGGTTGCCCCTACAATTGTGTTTTTTGCTCTACGAAGGCATTCTGGAAAATTGTCAGATTTCATTCTGCTAAGCGTGTGTACGATGAAATACGTATAATGGCGGAAAAGTATAGTGTGACGCATATAACAATTTGGGATGACTTATTTACGGCACATATCCCGAGACTTAAAGAACTATCGTCTATGTTAAAACAAGACGACTTAACAAATAACATAACTTTTAGTTGTCAGGCAAGGACAAATCAGATAAATGACTCATTGTGTCAAATTCTGAAGGAGCTTAATGTAAAACAGGTTAGCTTTGGTTTTGAAAGCGGCAGCGAAAAAATGTTAAGATATTTGAAAAGGGAAACTGTCAGTGTCGAACAGAACCGTCAGGCAATTTTAAAATGTAAAGAATATTCATTCAGGGTTTATGGGAGCTTAATATTTGGCAGTCCGACAGAGACTATAGACGACATGAAAGAAACTGTTGAATTTATACGATTTGCAAAGAAAAATGGGGCTGATGCTTTATGGGCATTTATAATGACTCCGTTCCCTGAAACAGAAATGTGGAAAATTGCAGTACAGCGTGGAAAGGTTTCAGAAAACATGAACTGGGATTTACTAAGTCATCAAAACTTGGATAATCCACTTATGTTAGACCCTGAAATAGACAAAGAGGCATTTAAAAAAGTCTTTCTTACTGCACGTGAGGAGTTGAACTATTTCAGAAGAAAATACATAAAAGACAATATAAGAAATAGCTTTTTTGACACAATGCTTACGGCAGCCACTCACCCATCCGATACTTTTAAAACAATAAGGGGCGTGTTGTCGAAGAATAGAATTCCTATCCAAAAATAATTTCTGGATTTCTATTTCACGTTTGTACCAATATGTATAAAGGCAAATTTACTTTAAATTGATTCCTAAAGACGATGATTATGATAAAGATTTCACATCCAAATATAGATAGCAAGGAGATTGAAGCTGTATCTAGGGTCCTGCGAAGCGGAACTCTGGTCCGGGGTCAGGAAACGAGAAACTTCGAGGATGAATTTGCAGATTTTATAGGATGTGAACATGCCATAGCGACTAGTAATGGCACAACGGCACTACATGTGGCACTGGCGGCGAATGACATAGGGAAGGGGGATGAGGTTCTGGTACCTTCGTTTTCTTTTATCGCAAGTGCGAACTCAGTCCTTTACACCGGTGCAAAACCTATTTTTGTAGACGTGGCTGAGTCAGACTTCAACATAGCTGTGGATACTTTAGAGGATAAAATAACAAAAAATACAAAGGCTATTATGGCGGTACATCTGTATGGCCAGACCTGTGACATGACCAAACTTAAAAAGATATGCGATTCCAACGACCTTATTCTTATAGAAGATGCCTGTCAGGCCCATGGAGCAACCTACGAAGGTAAATACGCCGGAAGTTTTGGAACGGGCTGCTTTTCATTTTATCCTACAAAAAACATGACAACAAGTGAGGGTGGATTAATCACAAGCAATGATGCTAATTTTGCCGAGAAGTGCAGGATGACAATTAGTCATGGCAGCAAGA
>CAYITT010000051.1:0-5603 GCA_964366275.1 uncultured archaeon | reverse complement strand
CAAATACTTGACAAGAGCTCAAACCATGTCAGAGTTGAGCTAACTGCCATAAGAAAACGGAAAACCGGAGGCGAAGAAAATGAGTAAAGAACTGGAAGAACTGCGGAAACAGACTAACCTGATGATTTTACAACTGCGCGCTGCCAGAGTTAAGGACGTTGATATAGCAGACGCTCTTGGGGTTAGCCCGAGCAGACTAAGTGAGTTGCTTCAACCTAAGAAATTTAAGAAAAGTAAAAAGGGAGATGAGGAAAATGGATGACGAACAGTTCAAGGCCATGATGAAGGAACTTGACACCATCAAGCGACTGATGATGCTCAATGCTACAAAAGCCGGCGCAGATTCCGATGCTATAGGGAAATGCACTGGTATTTCGTCAAGTCACGTAAGGAACATCTTAGCAGGAAATAGGTAGGAGCAATCATGGAGAAACTTCAGGAACTAGTATCACGAGCCAGGCTGGTTTTTTCAGATGCCCCCGGCCGTCTGGAAATATTCAAGCTAATCAATGGAAAATCTACTGCGAAAGAAATATCCTTATCGGTTGGACGTAGTTTTGGCAGTACTTCTAACGACATTAAGAAAATGGTTGACATGGGTTTGATAGAACCGCGGAAACTTACCGATGGTTCCGTACTTAAGAAAAATGGCTCTATCTTGTATCGGAAAGTCCCAGAACTTCTACACATATCAATCTCATACTTCAATAAACCCACCAAACTTGCTAAAACCACTATGTTAGTAAAGAAAAGACAACGCAAAAACCTACGGCTGTCTATCTTACCAATCCCAGATGAAAAGGCTATACTTGATATATGTCAAGGTCGCGAAAATCAAATTTACGAATTCAAGGCAGCTGGAACAGATGTGCAGCATTTGGCAAGAGAAGTTGCAGCGTTCTCAAACACAAAAAAAGGTGGACATATATTTTATGGAGTTGATGATGCTGGCAACGTAACTGGAAGCGATAAGAATGCTCAGCAAATAGACCAGCCGTTACAGAATTTACTGCGGTCTAAGTTAACACCAAACGTACCGATTCGAATGATTCAAAAAAACGTCCTTGGAAAGATTGTGGTAATTATTTCTACTCCGGCATGGAATAAAAAAGAACCGCATTATTTTGATGAAAAAATATATATTCGTCAAGGAACTAATGCATTCCCTGCGAAACCTGATGTACAAAGAAAACTGCACAAAGGAGAGTACGTTTTCTAATTTAACGGCCAGCCTTAATTGAAATTACGTCGCCGTTCTTGAGCTCGTAAGAAGCCGAGATATTTCGTCTGGATTTTGCGTCCATGGCCGCGATGAAGTTCTTGCCGATATCTTCATGCACCGCGTAAGCAAGGTCGTGAGCAGTGGCGCCTTTCTTCATCAACAGTGCATCCGGCAGGACATTCCCTTTCTTGTCGGAAAATTTGTGTTCGTTTTCTACGGGATAGACAACGATCATCCCTAAAGTATCAAATACAACAGTGTCGATTATTCTTTGTACACCTGTTCCGTTATTATGTTTTGCGAATTTCCTGATTTTTTCCAGAACCTCTGTCTGCTTATCATTGGCCTTGATTATACGAAAATCATGGTCTCCCGGATTGTATTCAATTATACCGTGCTCGGCTGCTTTTCTCAATACCAGTTCATACTCGGCGGAACATGGGTAGAGTTGATAGTCGAGATCTTTGATTCTGGAGAAGTTTTTCTCTGATTCTGCTATATCCATCTTGTTGGCCGCGATAACTATCGGCTTGGATTTGTTTCTCAAGACAGCTATGAATTTGAGCATGTCGTAATTGTCAGACTGTGGCGTAACGCCGGTTCTGTTTATTGCGTCTTCAACCTCGTTGATCTTCATCCCGAGACCGCTAAGCTGCTTATTGATGACTTCCGAGAATTTTTCTTTTGTCGTTTCCATTCTTTTCGAGAGGGTTGAAAGGTTCCGTTTTATTATTCCTAGAATCCAGTAGTCTATTTCTTCTTCCAGGAATTTTATGTCTTCCTTAGGATCTCGTGTCCCAGGAAGAACCGGGTTTCCACTTTCATCTGTAGCTCCGGCCATGTCAACTACGTGGATGAGCGCGTTAGCTTCCATGATGTCTGATAAAAACTGGGTGCCAAGACCCTTGCCTTGGTGAGCATCTGGAACAAGTCCGGCAACGTCAACCAGCTTCACGGGAACGAAACGAACGCCGTTTACACATTTCGAGCTTCGCGGGTTGCAGGTTACATTCAAAATTCTGCAAGGACATGAGACACGGACATAGGAAACGCCTTTATTCGGCTCTATCGTGGTAAAAATCCGGTTGCTTATCTCTACGTCTACCAAAGTAGCTGCGCTAAAGAAGGTTGATTTTCCAACATTGGATTTGCCGACTACACCGAGAAGCATGAATATGATATGGTAAGAACCCTTTTAACGGTTATAGTACTTAGTTTGACTATGCATGAAACACTTACTCAGAAAGAATTCACGGACAAATACAATGCAGGTCAGAGGGAGTTTAAAGACGTTCTAATGCAGTTCTTCGATATATCTGGCATGAAAATGTCCGACCTGACTATAAAGAACTCAAAAATAATGTTCTGTAATTTCCACAATTGTGAACTGAAGAACCTGAAAATTGATAATTGCACAATCTTTTTCCTCAGCTTCTATACAGGATCTGCAAACGAAATTCTCTTTGACAAATGCGATATTGAACAAATGCTGTTCGATACATTTTCTTTCGGGCGCACTAAATTTAGCAGTTGTAACATCAGATGGAGCGCAATACTTAATTCCAATTCGAGTGTTGTTGACATGGTCAGTTCAAGCCAATACAAGTTCTTCACGGACCTGTCGCAGGTAACAGCGCAGGACATCGAAAACGCTGTTAAAATTATTGGCCATGACATAGAAAGGCTGGATCTGGGAACAAGGATGAAGGTAAAGGAAATGATACGGCAGGACATTGACAGGTTTCATTTACCTGATTCAAGCAAGAAAAATAAAGGCTACGCGAATAAGAGCCAAAAATACGACGATACGCCACTGACTTATAACGAAATAAAGGATATGGTAGAAACGGCTTACGGGGCACGAGACACTTACAAAACAAAAAAGTCTGCATATGATGCAGACAGGGCTTACAAATAAAGAATTCTGCAAGGTTTAAGTAAATTCGACTTATCATTAGTTTTATGAAGGTATGCAAAGTTTGCCAGCAAAGCGATATGCTCTGCAGCGCTTGTTCAAAGAATGTCCAGGAAGGGAAAATAAAGCAGATAGACGTGGAGCTCTGCAAGGCGCTTAACGCGATAAACAAGGAAAAAAATTACGATCTTGATTTCCTGGAAACTGTTGACGACAACGGCAAGCTTTACGTGATTGTTGAAAGCGGTCTGGCGGGCAAGTTCATCGGTCCCGGCGGCCGTACAATAAGGAAAATATCAGAGACTATAGGCAAACAGATAAAACTGCTTGAGAAAACTACAGGCAACGACAAAACTGTAATAGAAAAACTGATTGGGACACCTATAATTGGCGTAAACAAGGTATACTTCGGCGCGGAATCTTACAAAGTGAGAGTATCGAGAAAATACATAAAGAACGTCCAGCCACTGACGTCCGTAGTCGAAAAAATACTTGACAAGAAAGTTAACTTCGTATTCGAGTAATACCGATCTTTTCTTTGAAAAGAAAAGCTAGGTGTCCCAAAAGAAACTATTATCAGTATCTGCGCTGGAGACCGAGACGGGACTCCATATTCTTCAGGCGCTCGTTGATAGTTTCTGTCTGACTGCGTATAGCTGCAAGCTGGCTCTCTATAAGGTTGAGACGGTCCATTATATCGTAGTTCTCACTCTTATTATCATAACTTCTTGGGTTTCTTTCCTGCGTCCGCGTGTCGATCGTGTTGAATCCGGGCGGCTCTTCAAAATTTTCAAATCGTTTATCGCCAAGCTTTTTCAGGGGATCCTCGAGATCCGCGTCGAACCTTTCTCTCCTTGGAAAATCCGGTTCGTCCATACTTGAGCCAAGCACGTTGGATCTTATATCCTCGATATCATCGTCCTTATGCATCCTTCTTTTCAGCCAGTCAAACATAATTAACAATTTGTCGGTTCAGTATATATAAGTAAAGTTACTGCATTACGGCTATTCTTCCTGGTCTATCCGGAACTTGGACAAGATCGTGCTTTTCATTTCAAGTATATCGTCCTTTCCACTGTCAATGTATTTCCTTCTCTGCGCGTAATAGAACTTGTAATTGTAGATGTACCAGAAACCGCGCTGGAAGAAATTTGAATAACCATATTTCGTTTCTATATAGCCCTTAAGCTGCAGCGTGAAGTCGCCCATCTTATCTTTCGAATTCTGGGTGCCCTGCAATACGAGACGGATGAATGTCTTTGTCCATCTGTCCTCAGTGCGTTTGCCCATCCACATGCCGTAGAATGTGTTGTTTTCGGAACTGTTGTCCCATCTGAGATCTGTTTCCAGAAGATCTTTCGATGAAATCTTCATCGTATTCTTAATCAGATCAGGAATTAGACTCATCACTCCTGCGGGATTCGGTCCCCTATAATTTATCTTGATGGTTTCGTGCGGAGCCATCAAATCGTCTTTGATTTTCAACTCTTCGCTCATATACTAACTAATACAGCACTTTTGGTATTTATAGAATTCGTAACTATCGCAACTTGTCCGTGTGTTCGTCGGTGTATCCTCTATAGGAAAACATAAAAACCACTTGTTAAAGCACGTTTTTAGAAAATTCTTTGCAGTTCTTCCCGGTTTCTGCATTATCTCCCCTTTTCGTCAGTATGCTTGTCTTTATGATCTGGATAGTCTTTAGTTAAAATCCCGACTTCGTGGTCTGTATGTTTGTCGCTATGGTCGGTGTGATTTCCAGATTCTGAATATTTACGCTCGCTATACGGCGATGGACTTTCGGTGTGGTCGTTATGATTTCCGAAGAAAAGGAACTTTTCACCGTCGTAGACACGTTCCCTAAATACGGCCCTTAACCTCGGATTTTCTATCTTTTCCGGGTCTATTATCATGCCCTTGTACCTCACAAATCTATTCTCTACACCTTCTAACGACATATTTTTACCTCATTTATGTATGTTCATCCGCCATTGTAATGACGACCAAGTGGATTTTCATTGGGTTTACTCCAGGAACTGGAATGTCCACTACTATCATAATAGTCATAATGGCTTGTCTTATCATCGTAGCTTTCGCTATGATCTCTATGATCACTGTCGTCCTTTGGAAATAAAAAGGAAAATAAAAATTTTTCACTGTCATATACACGTCTGTAAAAAACACCTCTAAGCCTAGAATTCTCTATCTTTTCCGGGTCTATTAGCATACCTCTGAATCTTACAAATCTATTTCCCGCAGGTTCCAACGACACTGGGATCAACCTCCACCTTTTTCAATTCTTCCATTATCCTACCTTCTATATGTTTGAATAATATCTTATAACTTGCGCAATAATAGTCGCGCTCGTTGACGCTGCCGCTTTTCATGTAGGCATTATGCATACAGCCCGAGTTGCACAGAGACCTGTATTCACACGGTACGCATGCCTTTACCCTATCCGCGCGG
>CAYITT010000050.1:0-5650 GCA_964366275.1 uncultured archaeon | reverse complement strand
AAATTCGTCAACGATACACACCTAGGAAATTCAATTATTTTCACCGACAACACAAGCATTGGATTAGGCATAAAACACCCGTTTAGTATGCTTCATGTAGCAGGAAACGTATCTGTCAATGGCACTCTGTTCGTTGAAAACGTGAACGTAACTGGCAGACAAATTGCAGATAATTCAACAATTTCAAACAATCTCACTTCATTAAATGACAGAATAAATACGCAAGTGATGCATCAAGCTGCAAATAATGCGACACAATCATCAAACTTATCGGATATAACAAGCCAGTTCTACCTGCTCAATGCACGAGAAACTGCTAACAACGCCACGCAAGATTCCAACCTTTCTGCATTACACACTTTAGTATATACAAAAGGAGCAGGAGCAGCAGACGGCGGCGGCAACGCAACTGCTTCAGGCGCAACAAACTTTATACCTTACTTTTTCAACGCAACCCACCTGATACAATCTCTGATGTATATAGCTGGTGCAACGCTCTCGATAAACTACACTAACGTAAACATAACGAGCACACTCTACGTGAACGGAGCAAACGTAACAGGAACACAAATAGCAGACAATTCAACTACAGCAAACAATTTGTCATCTCTGAACACACGACTGAATACACAAATCACTCTGCAAGCTAATGATAATGCAACAATAACGAACAATCTATCGTCATTAAACACAAGAATAAACAATCAAGTCAGCTTGAACGCAGCTAACAACGCTACCATAACAAATACGGCACTATTTTTCTTTATACTCAACCAAGGAAATCTCTCGATCAACGGAACACTTAACGTATCAAATATAACGCTCGCGCAAAATTGCGCGGACGGTCAGATATTGAAGTGGTTAAACGGTGTCGGTACATGCGGCTCTGACAGCACAGGCGCTGCATCTCCTGCTAATGCAACTGCTTCCGGCACGGAGAACTATACGGCGAGATTTTTCAATGCAACACACATAGTAGCCGGCTCAATATATGATAATGGGACTTTCGTAAGAATAGGAGAGGGCTTACCTGCGGTCAATACAAGACTCTACCTGAATCACACGATCAATACAACATCTGGAACGTCCGCCTTTATAATAGATTATAATAGTTTAGGTAACGTTTCTTCAGATAACGACATTAATGGAATTTTGATGAATACATACTATAAAGGCATTATCGGCGGCGCAGATAGTACTGTAGACATCTATGGAATACAATCCAATGCGTTCGGAAACAGCAGTTCGTTGTTTGATGGCGTTGCGCAATCCTATTGGGTGACCGGAATAAGGTCAGCAGCACAGTACACAGGTACACAGCCTGAAGCGACAGATACCGTAAAATCCATAGGTATATTGTCGGCTACTGGAGGAAATTTAGGAACTACCGGAGTGACAGAGCATTACGGAATCACGGTCACGTCTTTAGGAACGGCTGATACAAATTACGGTTTGTTTTTAGATACAAGCGGAGCTACGGCAAACTACGGTATTTATTCACAAAATGAAAATAAAAATTACTTTAGTGGCAGTGTCGGGATAGGAACATCTTCACCATCACAGAAACTTGACGTAAATGGCAATGTAAACGCGTCAGCATACATAACTAACGGAACAGACTACGCGGAAATCATGCCCAAGCTTAATGATAAAGAAATAATTCAGGCCGGTGATGTGGTTGGGGTTGTAGGGGGCAAAGTTACAAAGTCTGGTGGAAGCGGTATGTATTTTGTTGTAACAGACAGCGCCGGCGTGCTTGGTAACAGCGGCAAAACGGGAGTTCCTGTTGCATTCATTGGGCAGGTAAAGGTCAAAATCGTCGGACGGGTAGCCGAAGGCGATTATATTACACCGTCCGGCAAAGGCGATGGAACAGCAATAGCAATTCCAAGGAAGAGTATGACACTGGATAAACTGTTTGATTCTGTAGGAAGAGCTCTCGAAAGCAAGGACAGTGACGGAGTTGCCAGGATTTTGGTCGCTGTCGGAGTAAAGTAATGGGGATATTATGAAAATCCCTACAATCATTTTTGTTTTGCTTCTTGCATCAACAGTTTTTGCTGTTGACTATGGCTCAGGCGATTATGGTAACGATACCTATCCAGGTGCAAACTCTCCTCCTACTGTCCAACTTACAGTAAGCCCTAAGTTTATTCCATCATCATCACCAGTTCATGTACTATGCGAGGCCCAGGACAGTAGCGGTGTGAAACTGCTTGATGTGAAAATTGACAGTATAACGCAATGTACTAAATCTAATCTGACGGGTCAACCTACATTTTCATGCTCGTTTTCTTACCAGCCGGAAGATTTGACAAAAAATCACACAGTTGTATGCAATGCAACAAATATTTTTGATGCCACAGCTGAAAAGACTGATAGCTTCTATGCAACAAAAGACACAGGAGGCGGCGGGGGTGGAGGCACTGGTGCTGGAAAACCAAAGCCCAATAATAATACTGCAATCAATGCAACAGAAAAAAACAAAACAATCGAAAAAGAAAAAAACAAAACTAATGATACGGATACAGTTAAGCCAGTTGAAGAAGTTCAAGACCGACCCACATCACCAGTTCAGCTGAATCTGACAGCTGTGCTTGATAACCTTGGTGTATGGACTAACGAGGTGTCGGAAAATGTGCAGAAATATGTTAGCGAGTCGGGTGCTGTAGAAACGCTCCAGGAATATTTGACGCAGGCAACAGATTTGCCTCACTATTCAATTAAGGCGAAGTTGTTACTCATCTTTACAATCATAAGTCTCGTGTTCATTATATTAAAACCTAGAGACGGGTCTGAGCATCATGTTCACAGAATAATGAAGCGCATTATCGTCGGGCACAAAAAACATGAAAAGCACCGTGAACATCATCCTGTTGTTCACAAGGTCAGTCATCATGCCCAAAGAATACATCATGCGGCTGTACACCACGTCAACAACGTAATTAGCCATGTTAAAAAAGAGAAACCTGCTGAAAAGAAATTTATCGGCAAGATAAGATTCAACGACGGCCACTCAGAGTTCTGCTACGAGGCTAAAGGAAAAGATTTTGTCTGCCATACAAAGCTGGACAAGCTTGCAGAAGAAATAAAGGAAAAAGTCGGGCACGATTTTAAGAATAACCTGACTTACGACGTGCCTCATCATAAACCCAGGGCTGCTAATTTTGTTATGTTAACGCCGAAAGAGCGGCATGATTTTGAAAATCTGATCGTTGCAAAGTCTGTTCATCATGTAATTCACAAAATTAAACACGTTGTCAAGCACATTGCTAAATCGGCACCAGTTGTCAAACCAAAGCCGAAACCTGCTCCAAAAAAGAAACGCGACAAGTATCTTGATCTTTATAAGAAGCAGCGCAAGACTAAGCCAAAAGGAAAAGCTGATCTGAGTTAATTTATTTCTTTAACACATCGACGTTTTTCTTCAGTTGTTTGAGAATATCATCCAGGGATTTCGACATAACTCGCGTGTCTGCGAGAGCTTCCATGAAGCCGATATCGCGCTTGTATCTTGGCACGATTTGCACATGGATGTGCGCGATGGATGCGCCTGAAACGTCGCCGCCGATATTCATGCCCATATTAATTCCGGCAGGATTGAAAGTCTTCTTTAACAGCATTATTGTTTTGTTTACCATCGTGAAAAGATAATTGCGTTCCTCGTCGCTTAAGTCTTCCAGATTCTCAACATGCCTGATAGGCACGACCTGGACATGTCCCGTATTGTATGGAAAAACATTGAGAATAACCATGACTTTTTTATCCTGATAGACAATCTTCTTTATTACACCCTTCGCATTTTGTGCAACACCACAAAGCAAACAACCCTCGTATGGCTGCGCTTTCTTGTTGTAATGCGCCCGCTGCGTTGCCCAGAGGTAGTTTTTGTACATGAATATTATTTCGTTTCCTTGGTATATATTATTGTCACCGGGAGGCGAACAGGGCTTAAGCTTTCTATTAGCCCCTTTTATCGTAGGTTAACTCTGTGTTTTATAATGCATTTATACGGGTCCAGCACAATACAATATGATATCACACATGGTTCAGCGGACAGGGTGTGATTGATTTAGTTAGGGTTTTAGGTGCACTGATGAGGGTAATGATGTTGGGGTGGGAGTTTCCTCCATTCAGCTCAGGGGGACTGGGAACTCACTGCTATGGGTTAGTCAACGCGATGGGCGAAAAAGACGATGTTGACATAACTTTTGTAATGCCCGACGAGGAAGGACCGCCGGGCACTGTGAGGAAATTAGGCATGAAAAAAGGACGGATCATAAAAATCGGCTCTTCGATAAAGCCTTATGAACAATCGGGCAAGATGCTTGTGAAGATGGTCGGTGGAAAGAAAGAATCTTACTCTAAAGACTTCTTTGACTCTGTTGTCAAGTACAACGAAGTGGCGGTAGAAGCCGCTTTGCAGGAAGAATTCGATGTTATCCACTGCCATGACTGGATGACTTTCATGGCGGGCGTAAATCTAAAGCAAAGAACAAAGAAACCGCTTGTTGTAACTGTTCATTCTACTGAATCTGACAGAACGGGAGACAATCCTAACAGTTGGATTTCTCATATTGAATGGACGGGAACGTACAACGCGGATAAAGTTATCACGGTCAGCGCAATGATGAAAGACCAGCTCATTACGCGTTATGGCGTTCCAAAAGAGAAAATAGAAGTGATATACAATGCGGTCAGGCACGAAGATTTTACACCCGGACGAATAAAATCGAAGCTTGGTGACAAAATTGTTTTGTTTTTGGGGCGTGTTACACTACAAAAAGGTCTTGACTATCTTCTGGAAGCAGCGAAGCTTGTCGTTGAGAAGGACAAAAGCGTAAAGTTTGTCATCGTAGGAAAAGGCGACCAGCTCCATCAGATGATTGAGCGGGCAGTGCATTTAGGTGTTATTAACAATGTTTTCTTTATTGGATATGCGCCCAGCATCGAGGAGTTCTACAAAATGGCTGATGTTTATGTTATGCCTTCCGTTTCCGAGCCGTTCGGTATAGTGGCCTTAGAAGCCATGGCCTGCGGTACGCCTGTCATCGCCTCGAAACGTTCCGGCGTGATAGAAGTAGCGAAGCACATGATGACCGTCGACTTCTGGGACGTCAAAGAGCTTGCAAACAAGATACTTGGAGTGGTCACCCACCCGGTTGTCGGCTATGAAATGGGAAAAAACGGTTTGGAAGAAGTCAAGAACATAACGTGGAAAAAAACTGCGGAACAGACAATGCGCGTTTATGAAAGAGCAATAGAGGTGGCAAGATAGTGACGTCAATCTGCATGTATTTCCAGGTACATCAGCCGGTGAGACTAAAAAAGTTCACGGTTTTTGATATCGGTCAGAATACTCAATACTTTGACGACCAGCTTAACAATTTTTATCTCGAAAGAATAGTCCGCAAGTGCTACAAGCCTGCTAACGAAACAATCTTGAAGCTGATCAACCAGCATAACGGCGAGTTCCGCGTATCCTACAGTATTACCGGCGTTCTTATCGAGGCTCTGGAAAAGAACTATCCTGAAGTCTTTGATTCGTTCCGAAAATTAGTGGACACCGGCTGTGTTGAGCTGTTCAACGAGACGTATTATCATAGTTTAGCCTATTTAGTATCCCCTCGCGAATTCGTCGAACAGGTAA
>CAYITT010000049.1:0-5674 GCA_964366275.1 uncultured archaeon | reverse complement strand
AAAGAAAGAGAGATTTGAGCAGATACTTCCGCAACTTCTTTTGAAGCGATCCATGTCAATAGAGAAGTCAGATGTTACACTTTTCAAAAATATACGTGGTGTAAAGGAACTTTACTTTGAGTTACTTGATGCAGCCGGTACAGAACATCTCACGCTAGGTTCTCCAAAAGAATCGCTTATGATGGGCGATGCATGGTGGCTCGGTTATCACAAAAAAAGAATTAGCAAAGGAATACATGCGAAACAGATTTTCAACGAATCTCTTAGAGATTGGGTAAAAAGAAACCGCTATAATGACAAACTTTCTGAAATTAAATTTACAGTCAAAGGCTTTGAGCCACTAACAGAAATTGTAATTCGCGGTGAAAAAATCGGAATAATCATATGGACAGAAAAACCTATTGGAATTTTAATTTATAACAAAGCTTTGGCAAATTCTTACGACAAATATTTTGAAATCATGTGGAAAACCGCAAGACGTTAAAATAAGATTGCACGAAAAGACCTTATAAACTTTCAAGCGAACTCCAATTATGATAATAGCCAAAGGAGCCGAAGCTGAGATACACAGAGACGGCGACGCAATAATAAAAGAGCGAATCAGCAAAGGCTACCGGATAAAAGAGATAGATGAAACGCTGCGAAAAAGGCGAACGTCAACGGAAGCGAAGCTGCTTCGCGAGGCCCGCAGGGCCGGCGTCGCGACCCCGCAGATCCTGGAAGAAGATAAATTTTCAATAAAGATGGAGTTTATCGACGGGATCAAGATAAGAGACGCAATAAATGAAGGAAATGTAAAAGAAATCGCAGAAAAAATCGGGACAGCTGTTGGAAAGCTTCACAGCTACAACATAATTCACGGCGACCTGACGACAAGCAACATGATACTGAAAGGAGAAGAGATGTTCCTCATTGATTTCGGTCTGGGATTTATCTCACAAAGAGACGAGGATAAAGCCAACGACTTGTTTCTGCTGAAAGAAATCATAAAGTCGACACATTTTGAAGTAAAGGAGGAGATGTGGACAGCTTTTTTGGAATCTTACTTGGTGCATTATCAGGGCGCGGAGATAGTTATTAAAACCTTGTCAGAAGTAGAAAAGAGAGGCAGATACAAACTCAAGGAGAAGGGTTAGACGTCTGCCGTAAAGAGATGAAAAAATGGCACGAATGCATTCACGAAAACACGGAAAATCCGGATCAAGCAAGCCGGAGAAGAAGAAACACGCATGGCTCATGTACGAGCCGGCAGAGATAGAGAAGCTTATAGTAAAACTGGCTAAGGAAGGAAAGCAGGATGCGCAGATCGGCTTAATTCTCCGAGATCAATATGGAATTCCTGATGTACGCAGCTTGGATATGAGAGTATCCAGAGTAACAGAGAAAGAAGTCAAGAAGGAAGTCCCTGACGACATGTACAACCTGATAAAGAAAGCAGTTGAACTTAGGAAACACTTGAATGATAATCATCATGATGCCAAAGCGACTCACGGGCTCGAGCTGCTTGAGTCAAAGGTAAGACGCCTCGGCAAGTACTACGCAAGAAAAGGGAAGCTTCCGAGCAAATGGAAATACGATCCTGAAAAGGCAAAGCTTCTCGTCAAATAAATGTAATTTTTCCGTAATTTTCCCGAGTTTTATTAGCTTTGCACGGTTATTATTTTATGTGTCCATAATTCCTGAACGAACCAAAGCCGAAAGATTCAAAGAATTTCAACTATCTAGATGGACACATTTTCCAGAAGTTCTTCGCAAATCAACTGTAGAGGACGAAAAAAAGTTACAAGCTGTCATGCCTGCTGATGATACTACAGCAGAGCCTAGACAATACGAAGATGGCTTACCTTTTCGCACGTACGCACGGCAATCTGGTTATAAAGAATATTTGGTTGCTTACGATTGTGATGGATGTGGAGTAGTTATTGGACCCCCAGATATGCTCCCCGGGCGAGACTCCTTAAAATACACATGTGTTAAATGCGGGTTATATCTGGGACTGACGGATGTTATTGCATAATATTTTTTGCCTGCTTTCAAAAAGCTATTTTTTAAGGATTTAGTGGTTACTTTAATCATGAACCGTTCTGATGTAACAGAATACTATTCCAACGAATTCATCATTAAAGAGCTGATAAAGAACGCGAAAAGCCGCGAAGTTGCGGGCGCGTTCATGGACGGCCGATACGACCAGAGGCCAAATATAATTCAGTTCCCTTCCGACGTAATTCAGATGGCGCGAAAAGGAATAACGTCTTTCCACTTCTCCGTAGAGCACTGGTCAAATCCGATGGCTATAGCGACCGACAACTACGAACGGCTTCGCACCGGATGGGACATGATAATCGACATAGATTCAAAGCTCGGACTAGACGAATCGAAGCTTGCCGTGGTGCATATCTGTAATTTGCTTCGCAAATACGGTATAAAGAATTTCGGGCTGAAATTCTCCGGACGCCGCGGGTTCCACATAAGCGTATCGTGGAAATGCTTTCCGAAAGAGATAGACTATAAACCTCTGGAGAAGCAGTACCCTGATGTGCCGAGGATAGTGGCGAATTTCATACGGCATAAAATTCGTGATGATCTGCTGAAAGACATAATTAAATCGAAAAGCACTAACGTGCTGAGAGAGGTTCTAGGCGATACTTTTCGCGAAATAGACGACCCTTTCTACTTCATCGAAGTGGAAAAGGACTGGGGAAACAGGCATATGTTCCGCGCGCCTTACTCATTCAACGAGAAGACCTGGCTTGTTTCTGTGCCGATAAACTTTTCTTCGCTCAATTCATTTACGCCAAAAGAAGCCGAATGGGAGAACGTGCTGAAAAAGGCACATCCTGAGTTTTTTGTCGGCGAGGAAGGCGAAGCGACAGACCTGCTAATGGACGCGATAGACTGGAACGCGGCAAACAAGAAGGAGGAGGTAAAGCACGAGAAGAAGCTGGTTACTTTCGACAAAAAAATCTCTGAAGAGAACTTCCCTCCGTGCATAAAGACTGCACTTTCCGGAATGAATGACGGGAAAAAACGCACGCTCTTCACACTGATTAATTTTCTCAAGATGATGAATTGGAACAGTGAAGAGATAGAAATAAAGATCAAGGAATGGAATACAAAAAACCAGCCGCCTCTGCCACAGACAACGATACTTGCACAGCTGAGGTACTCTGAAAAGAAGGAGATAGTCCCGCCTTCTAACTGCGACAATTCAATGTACTTCCTTGACATAGGCCTATGCAGGCCGGACAACGTCTGCAAGAGCAATAGCGATAAGATAACACTAAAAAATCCGGTTGGCTATCCTTTCCGAATAATGAAACGTACAAAGAAATCTGTAAAAACAAAGAAACAGCGCGGCTTCTCCTGCGGCGTATGCAACAAGGAATTCGATACGGAGACAAAGCTTGCCATGCACAAGGGCCGGATGCACTAAGCCTCTTTTCTTTGAAAAAAATCCCTTGGGTTCAACTCGAGAAAGACGAAGTCTTTCTGAGTCCCTGAAAGCCTTGCTTTCATGGAAAGAAACTCTGAAAAGAACTGTTTAATAAATTGGCATCTTACTTCTTTACATGCTGACATTTGACAAGATCCGCGATTTCGAGCGGGCCGAGAAGGGCTCACGCAAACTACAGAAAATGCCGGATGACATTGCTGTGCATATGAGAGACTACATTAAACGGAAACAGAAGATTACCGAGAAAACGAGCAACGACATACTCGAAATGGAAAATATAATGGCTACTATAAAACGATTTTTCGAGCTGCGTGAGTCAAAATTGATGACGGCTGTTTCTGATACCGTGAGGACAGGCATTCCTCCGGAGAACATGACAAAGGATGAGGAGACAATATTCTACGGGCTGGTTAACACGGTCAAGACCTACAGGGAAAAATTCTTCTCCGACATCACCAAAGAAGAGAAGAAGGTCATGTACCGGGTAAAAAGCAGCATGCCGGCGTTCGTGGGACCGGACATGAACATCTACGAGCTGAAAGAGGACGACATAGTAAGCATACCAACACCGCTTAATGAATTTCTTCTAAAGAAGGGCTTCGTTGAGAAGATTGAATGATAATTAATAGCTTTTAAGCATTTCGGGTCAAGGAAAACAATAGGGTGTGTTCTAACACCTAAAAATTGTGATTGAAAAATGAAAATTCCTAAAATCCAGAGAAAGTACTGCCCGAAGTGCAAGAAGCACACGGAGCATAGTGTCGAAGAGGCCAAGCGAAGGCCAAGAAGGCAGGATACAAGGAGCAATAGACGATTCTTACGTAAGATGAAGGGCTATGGCTCGTTCCCTAAGGAAAACCCGAAGGGCAGGGAGAAGCCGACAAAGAAGCTGGACCTCCGTTACAAGTGCAGTGTATGCGGCAAGAAGCACTCCATAGGCGCAGGCTTCAGAACAAAGAAATTTGAGCTTACAAAAGCTGGCGAGTAAACTGCTCGAACCCTATTTTTCATTCCTACTCAACTTCCCCCCGGCTTTATCCGTTGTAGTTTACGGCACGCTGGTTCTTTTCCTGATCAATATTTTTTACAAGATACTGATAAACCAGAACGATGCAAGACAGATAAAGCAACGTTCCAAGGAGCTCAATAAAGAAATGCAGCAGGCGAATAAGGAGAAAAATACAGAACGGTCGAAGAAGCTTCTGGACGAACTTTTAGCAGAGAACAACAGGCTAATGAAATTAACCATGAAGCCGATGCTTACGTCTTTTATAATCGTAATTGTCATGCTGCCTGTCCTTTCAGGACTTTATGGCGACAAGTTCGTGGAGCTGGCCGATAACAAAGGCGCAGTGAAGCTTAATGACGTGTCATACCAGCTGTCAAAAACTGCAAACACGGTTACTGTAGGGGATGTCCAGTGCGAGCTGCCGTGCACACAACAGCTTGGGGATTACTCGTATAAGATAATGGAAGAGTCGGACAAGATAAAATTCGCCCCGATAGTCGCGATAACCCCTGCTGCTATTCCGCTTATAGGCGACACTTTCGGATGGCTTGGCTGGTACATAATCACTTCGATACCCATAGCGTTCCTTCTAAGAAAGATGATGAAGATCTACATCTAAGACTTTTCTTTTCGGAAAAGAAAATTCTTAAGACAAAAGAAAACTTATTATCATTGTGGCTCACTTACGTTCGCTTTAATCCCTTTCCAGCTAATTCTTAACCATGCAGAAATTCCTAACAAAGTCGAACGATGTAGCTGGCAGTTACGGCGAGTATCCGGGAGCGCGGCCGATAGAAAAGCTGCTGCACAACGGAATAATAATTTTAGACAAGTGGCCAGGCCCGACAAGCCATGACGTGGCGGCTACTGTAAAGAAGACACTTGAACTCGGGAAAGTCGGACATGGAGGGACGCTGGATCCGGCGGTATCAGGCGTGCTTACGGTAACGCTGGACAACGCGTGCAAAGTCATACCTGCACTGCAACATTTGGACAAAGAATACGTGGGAATAATGAAAGTGCATAAGGACGTTTCTCTTGAACAAGTAAGAAAAGCAGCAGCGAATTTCATCGGCAAAATAAAGCAGACGCCGCCGCTGCGGTCAGCAGTAGCCCGCAGGGAAAGAGAGCGTACAGTACATTCTTTAGAGATAATTGAACAGGACGGAAGGGATTTTCTTTTCAGGATAAACTGCGAAGCAGGAACATAC
>CAYITT010000048.1:0-5678 GCA_964366275.1 uncultured archaeon | reverse complement strand
AATTTCAGTAAGATTTACAGGGATCTTACAAACGGTGACGGGATCTTAAGGCTTGAAACTGAAAATAACATCGATTCAGGCCTTATTATCGAGGCAAGCCCAAGCGGGAAAAAGATAGTAAATCTAGATTCTATGTCCGGCGGCGAGAAAACTCTCGCCTCTCTCGGTTTCTTGTTTGCGGTAATGCAACACTACTCATCGCCGTTCTATGTCATGGACGAAATAGACGCCGCTCTGGACAAGGCCAACGTGCGTAAAATAGACAATCTAATCAAAAAGTATTCTAAAGAACTCCAGTTTATTGTTATTACACACAACGATCTCACGATAGCCGAGGCCGACAAAGTCTTCGGCGTGTCAATAGAGGGCGGGGTGTCGAAAATATTCGGGATAGAGATGCCGAAGGGATAATTATGAAAATGTGGAATAAGGATTTTTCAAAAAGGTATCACAGTGAAGAGCTTATAGAGAAAAAATACGTACTGATGCCTGCAATTACTGATCTAATAAAATCAAAGAAATGGAGACGCATGATAGATCTTGGATGCGGGTCTGGCTATTACTGCAGAAAATTCGCCAAAAAAGACGTCAAGATTGTCGGCGTTGATAAGAACATGGAACAGTTGGACATTGCTATTTCCGAGGAAGCGAAGAAGAAGTTGGGAATACAGTACATAAAATCTGACATAACAAAAATAAAATCAATAAAGTCCAACAGTTTTGATATAGCGATGCTAAATTTTGTTATCGTGGAAATACATGACGAGAGCACGGTAAAAAAACTCTTCAAGGAGGCTCATAGAATTTTAAGGAAAGACGGTTTATTGATTATAGGACAGGTTCACCCGCATCACATAAACAGGAGTGGCAAGATACTGGAAAAGACATTGAAGAATAAGGGTTCTTACTTCAATAACACTGCGCCTGCTGTTTCAAAGGCACTCCTAAAAAATGGAAAATATCTAATATTCAAAAATGATTATCATTATACACTGGAGTTTTTACTGAATTCCCTGAGCGAATCTGGGTTTATGCTGGAGAAGATGAAAGAACTTTCTTATAATGAAATTCATCCGACTCATATAGTGTTAATCGAGAAGAAGGTATAGACTATGGAAGCAGAGCAAACAGAGAGAAAAATCATTGACGAGTCAGCAGTAATCCAGACAATTATCGTAGGAAGCGACTGGCAGGAAGTCTTGACTACGTTGGTTGCCGAAGAAGGCATGGACCCTCTGGAAGTCGATATAGTAAAACTCGCAGAGGTGTTCACACGATACCTCGAGACTATAAAGAAGTTCGACTTCCGTATACCGGCCAGGTTCATTTTAGTCGCGGCTATAATCCTGAGAATGAAAGCTGAGCTGCTCCTCGAAGAGGAAGAGGAAAAAATATTACGCAGCGGCGAATCCGGTACATTATTGAATATTGATGATGTTCCGTCGCTGCTCGCTCCAATAACCAGAAAGCCTACAAAAAAAGTCACGCTTTCAGACCTCGTCAGTGCGCTGAACAAGGCTTTTGAATTTCAGGAACGCAAAGAAGGCAAGACTCTGCGAATGCGACGCGCGATTGAACGGCTGATAGTTCCAGAAGAGGATATAGAAGTCAGGATAAAAGAAATATACGAACGTATAGAGAAGAAGAAAGAAATAACTTTTTCCGATTTAGTCCCTTCATGGAAAAGAATAGACATAGTAAAAACCTTCCTGCCGATGTTGCACTTGTCTTCCAGAGGGGTTATAGAGGCCGATCAGGAAGAATTATTCAAGGAGATTCACATCAGAGTAAGGGAAAAAACAGAAGTTAAAGGAGTAGGCAATGAACCGCCTTCCGCATAACAGTGAAAGAAATATGAACAAATGCATTGGAGATAGACTATGAATCCGGAAAAACTTGCATTGCTAGAAGCCATACTATTTACAACAAGTGAGCCTCTTTCCATGGACGATCTGCAAAAAATAATCAAGGGACGGAGGGATGAGATAGAAAAATCTCTCGCTGCTCTGAGAGAGCGTTATGCAGCTCCAGATTACGGAATACGCTTGTCGGACATAGGCGGCTATAAGCTGATAGTGAAGACCGAGTACACAAGAAGCGTTGCCGATCTTACGCCGCATGCAGATATGTCTAGAGGATTGTTACGTGTTCTTTCAATCATCTCGTATCACGAACCAATAAAACAGTCGGATATCGTCAAGGTCATCGGGAACCGTACTTACGAGTATGTTAAAGAACTGGTCGATCGTGGCTTCATACAGGTCGAGAAAAAATCAAGAACAAGAATACTGACGACGACACCGCGCTTCGAGGAGTACTTTGAGACGAAGAAGGAAGAGCTCAAGAAAATGATGAGCGAAACGATGAAGTGAGAAGAGGAGATAGAGAATAAAGGGAAAGGTCAGCCAAACACTTCCTCCTAACCCTAGAGCTTGGCAACTAATTTCTTTATGTCCTCATTGACTTCTTCAGGCTTCTTGTTTCCGTCAACCACGTACACTTCAGGGAAATTCTTCTTGAGTGCAATCAGATTCTGTCTTATCTGTGTCAGCTTGTGCTCTTCCTCGAAAAGCTCTATATGATGTCTCGCCCTCTTCATTCTCTCCATGCATATCTTCGGGTGGGTATCCACAATTATTGTCATGTGAGGTTTCATAAAATGCGCGTTGAGTTGCTTTAGAATCTCAACAGAAACGTCAAGGCTTCCATAGACAAGCGAAGAGAGAATGTATCTGTCGCATATGACTATCTTATTTTTCTTGAGTGCCGGTTCTATCTCTGATACAAGGTGATGCGATCTGTCCGCAGCGAACAGTATCTGTAACGTGTACGGGTCTGTTTTCCATTCCTCGCGTAAAGAAGACTTGAGCACGCCGCCCAGAAGTCCGTCCGTAGGTTCCTTTGTGAGTATAGCGTCCTTTCCCTTGGAAAGAAGATAGTTGCGAAGCAATGTTGACTGCGTAGTCATGCCGGAACCGTCAAGGCCCTCAAAAACAATGAATTTGCCTGCCATATAATCAGTAATCAATTGTAGCTAACTTTTTTATACTTCGAAATCTCTTTTTTCCGGCCCGTCATATTCAATGTCGCTGTCCTCAACACGACGATAAGGCTTCTCTCTTGTCATTTCCTCGTAGGTGTGCGCAACTATTCCAACCGTGCGTCCTATGATAAAAATGCCTTTTCCCAGCTGCCAGTCGAATCCCATGTCAGACATTATTGCAGCTATGGCACCATCAATATTCAAACATAATTTTCGCCCGGAACTTTTCTCGAGTGCGCTTTCTATCTCCTCCGCGAAGCGGCAATGATCACCGTAAATGCCGTATTTTCTCGCAAGCACCAGCAGCTCTCTCGTTCTCGGATCGGTTGTGTAAACCTTGTGGCCGTAGCCCGGCATTCTTTTTCCCTGCTCTTTCATCTGTCTTACCAGTTCATCAGCATCTTTCGTGCCCTGTTGTAATATTCTGGCTGATTGTTCTATGGCCCCGCCATGATGTTCGCCAATAGAAAGTATTCCTGCGGCGACTCCTACGTTTAGCGGATTGCCGCTTGACACGGCTGTGCGCGCGGAAATTATCGAAGGCGGAGCTACGCTGTGCTCAATGCATGAAACAAAGATAGCGTCAAGCATTTTTGATTCGTTTGTCTTAGGAAGCTCTCCGCGAAGTATAAGATATATTGCCTCGCTAAAGCTTAGCTTGGATATCATCTCCTCCAGGTTATATCCACGAATCGTATTGCCTTTGTCGTCCGCTTTCGATATAGACGTTTTCCATTTCATTCGCGGCCCTCCATTTGTGATCTTACTTTTTGTTCATGTCTGTAGTCATCCAATATTCTTCTCAGTTTTTGAGTTCCATATTCGGCGAACTGCAGCCCATCTAATCTCGCATCCGGATACGCTATTCTGAATTTAGATATTATTGATGAATAAACTTCTCTTGGTGTAAACGAGAACTCCTCATCGCTTGAAGCCAATTTTACCAGACCTAAATCACCAGCCAGTGCATCTAATTCGTCATACGCTCTTCGCATATCAGAATCTTGTCTCCTTTCTCTCAATGGTAGCATTCCATCATCGTCAGCTCTCATCATCTGCAAATTCATTTCTAAAAACCTCCTAATTATAAAACGTCTCTTATTGCCTCTCCAAGCATGTAGTGATCCTCGACTGTTATCACGCCTGCCTCTTTAAGCACTTTCATTTTTGCTTCCGGCGTCCCTTTGCCGCGCTGGATTATCGCACCCGCATGCCCGAAGCTCATTCCCTCCGGCTTTTTTTCAGCGAAGCGACCGGCGATGAAGGCTGCAATCGGTTTAGTGACCGAGCCGTCGCTTACCATGTCAGCGGCCTGCTCTTCATAGTTTCCTCCAAGCTCGCCGAATATGACCACGCCTTTTGTTTCCTTATCATTTTCGAATTTCTCGAGTATATCAGCAAAAGTGCTTCCGATTATAACGTCTCCGCCGATGCCCACGACAGTCGACTGTCCAAGCCCAGCCTGTCTTACAACCCATGAAGTCTCGTTTGTCATGCCGCCGCTTTTTGATATAACGCCTATGTTGCCGCGCTTGTATACAATATCTGCAAGATCCTTCGGCCCGCCGATAACACCAAGACGGCATATTCCCGGGCGCATTATCCCGACTGAACTTGGTCCGACGAACGTGACGTTTTTTGATTTGGCGTAAGCCACAATTTCTGTCGAATCTCTGATAGGAATTCCTTCAGTTATGCAGTTGATAAGTTTTATGTCATTGCTCATAGATTCGAAAGCCGCGTCCCTTGCGGCAAATGGCGGCACATAAATTAACGACGTGTTTATTTCCGGATATGCTTCGAGCGCTTCTGAAATCGTGTCAAAAACAGGTACTCCTTCGACTTCCTGTCCGCCCTTTCCCGGTGTTACGCCCGCTACTACGTTTGTTCCGTATTCAAGCATTGCTTGCGTTGCTCTTACTCCTTCGCCGCCAGTTATTCCCTGCACAAGCACGCGTGTATTTTCGTCTATGAGTATGCCCATGTTTTTTCACTCCTGAAATTATTAGCAGCATCCGCGATTATGCGTGCGCTTTCCGTCATCGGCAGTTCTTTGCCGAAGATCTGCATGTTGAGATTATGTTCTTTCGCTGCCTTTCTCAGAATCTCAAGCCCCTCTGTCTCGAAAGGTCCGGATCTTCTGACAACAATCGGAAAATCCGGCTTCGCTTCTATGAGTGCACGTGTTATTCCATCCATTGTTGTGTCCACTCTCGTAAAATTAGCAATCGCTCCGACAATCCACAATCCCCTCAGGCCCGGCTTGGATAGAATCTGTTTTGTCAGTTCGTAAACTTTTTCTGCCGACGGGTTTCCGCTGTACTCCGTATAATTGCTAGGTCGTCCGCCGCACTTTATCAACGCGTCCATGCATGTAAGCGATCCCCCGCCGCCTGCGGCAAGGAACCCTATGTCACCGTCTAATTCTATATACTTTATAGTTCCTTTGTAATCAGCAGCGTTCGCGCTCTTGACCGCTGTTTCTCTCGAAGTGAGCTGCTTGTAACTGCGTTCTGCATATGTCCGTTCTTTATGTCTGAAAGATGCGTCGCCGTCTAATTCTATAGCCGCATCTACGGCGACTAGTCGACCGTCATCCGTTTCCGCTAACGGATTTATTTCTATGGTCCTGCAA
>CAYITT010000047.1:0-5703 GCA_964366275.1 uncultured archaeon | reverse complement strand
TGACTGTCGTTCAACAGGGAGAAGAAGTCGCTTTCGGAAACGCTTCAAATAAAAGTGGTCTTGGTAGTATTGTCAAAATATATCACATCTATGACCGTGCCGGATCTCAAAACAAAGGCACGTTCATAAAAATATCTCATGAATTTTTCCCGAACGGTACGGAAGCAAACAGGAGCAGTCGAGCAGGCGCGATTGCACTTGATGTGAAGAGGACATTTTTATCCCTAGACATAAGTTCACTCACACAAGATTCAACTGACCCATATTCTTGGATATATGCAACAGACTCAGGTGGCTCTGTAGCTGGTTTAATAAATGTAAATGAATCGACAGCAAACTATTCCGCCATGAACGAAACCAGTCTCGGAAGAATAGGTATAAATCTCACTAGGACAACCGTGGCTGTAGGCAGTTCAATAAGGGAGATAGCCCTGGTATTTTTCGGGTTAGGCGGATCAGACGGTGTGTCCGACTTTTTAGAAGTAAGAAACACTACCAGAAGCCCGATAATTACAACATCAAACCTGACGGAAAGACTGCTTGTGTCTGTCACAGCTTCAATAAACAGAACAATATTCAACCTGAACGAGACACTTTTCATAAAAGCGAACATAACCGAAGGGGATCCCTACAATCTTACTGTAACCATTAACGCAACACTGAACAACGGAACTGTTAACACAACCATTGTTCTTTACGACGACGGACTGGTCATACACAGCGACGATTCTGCAGGTGATAAAATATACACAAACAATTATACATTCGCTGTTAATTCAAACATTGCCGAGTGGAGAATGAATCTGTCAGCTTATGGAAATAATACACAACTGCTTAACAGTACCATATTCCTGTTAAATGTGACTAATGTTTATCTAGTCAATATAACAATATCCAACTCAATAGGTATTGTAAACAGACAAATATTGGGTAACGTTACTATACAAAATTTCGCAAGAACAAATGGAATATCAGTGGCACTTGACAATTGTACGTGGAATGGTACCAGAGAAATATTCAACAAAACGGATCTAAACAACGGAACATATTTGATAAACTTTACGTCACCAGGCGTGGAAGGAACTTTTAATGTCTTCTGTAGTGCAGCAAAATCAGGAAACACAGGAAATGATACAAAAACATTTTTTAACGAGCCTGCCCAGACTAATCTTAGTCTTAATGTAAGTCCGTCAGTTGTTTCATTGCCGTCAATAACACTTCTGAATAACAACACATTTTTGGTCACTGCCAATTTGACAACCGTGGCTCTTGGAACAGGAAAGAGTGCGAACATATCAGTTGTATTGTTGAACGGATGGTCTGCAAACGTTACAGTGACACAGTGCGGCGATCTGACAGCTAACGCTTCATGCGTCCAAAGTTTCAATATAACAGTTCCCAATGGCACGGCACCAGGCATATACAATGTGACTTTCAATGGCAGTTGGACGAACCCTGACGACACCAAAAAGTCAAACACGACAAATATCAGTATTACGGTACTTCCAAACCCGAGATACAATATAACTGAGGAAAATGTTTCGGGCATCGGCGCTGACGGATCTATAAAAGCTGTCGGGTCGTTTACCATAAACTCGGTGGGAAATTCACAGTCAGAAAACTTCACCTTCAACTGTACAGAAGGCTTTGCGTGTTCGAACTTCAATACGACTTTCTCGCCTGCTTCGGTAGCTTCTCTAGCCATAGGATCCAGTCAGATAATTTCAGTTGTAATACAGATACCATTAAACCACAGTGCAGGAAATTTCTCCGGAACAATTAATATATCGTCGCCTGCCGGAAACCAATCTTTGCCTTTATTCATAAAATTGCAGAATAAAACCAACGTTTCAGTTACAACAGACCCTTCAAATACAACTGTCACAGGAGTTTCGGTATCTAGCAGCGTAAATGTCAGTATAAAAACGAATGTTACAAACACAGGCAATAGCAGCGCGAGAAGTATTACCGTAAGTTTTTTAATACCTGAAAACTGGTCTATTGCAGAGTCATTACAATCCTGCGGCGCTGTAGTTTTCAATTCTACATGTCAGGCGCCCAACAACTTTACAGTTCCGAACGGCACTACAGACGGACGATTCAACATAACAGTAATCGTTAATTGGACAAACCTCGACGGCACAAACGAATTGACTAGCTACAACATGAGCTTAACAATCGCTACAAGCCCCACAATTGACGTTTCAAGCAATTCAATTTACGGGGCAGTCAGGATGAATACAACGTCAAACCCGTTCAACATAACAGTACTCTCGATAGGCAACAGTCCGATACTTGATGTAAACTTTACATGCGAGTCCGGTGTCGCCTGTTTTAATTTCACACCCACATTCGAACCGGCATTTATAACATCAGTATCCCCTGGAACCAATTCAAATGTTACAATAAATGTCACGGTACCCTACATGTTTCCGGCAGGGAACTATACGGGAACTGTTAATGTTTCGACGTCAAACGACGGAAGCGAAATAGTTATTATGACAGTCGAAGTGCTTGCAAACAGGACATGGAACATGACGCCTTTGTCATGCAGAAGAAGTTTATTCCCCGATGAAGGAAAAGTATGCGACGTAAACGTAACGAACCTTGGTAATGCTCCGATAAACTTCACAGTAATGAACATAACGGTCAACAAAACATACCCAAATGTTACAACATTTTCTATCCCACAGGGAGGTGGATACGTATTCGGAATTTACTACAATATAACCGGTTTCCCGCAGGAAATTTATAATTCGACCTATGTCATTGTGGCCGACCAGTTTGCAACACCTCAGAATTTCACTCTCAACATTTCTTTGCTGCCTGCGACACCGCCTAACATAGTCCTTGAAGTCAACCAAACATTAGCAGAACAAGGTGCTGTACTGACAATAACAGCTAACATAACTGACATGGCTCTGACAGGTTTGTCTATAATAAACATAACAATAGCAAGGCCGAACGGGACTATAGACAGAGCAAATATGACGCTCTTGAGTGTGTCAGGCAATTTCTCTAGATGGCGCATTGTTTATCCTAACGTAACTGTAAGCGGGCCAAACGGAACAAATGTAACGTTTGGAAATACGACTGGTCGCGGGTCTTACAACATAAGTGTGTTGGCCGAAGACAATATAGGAAACGTCGGAAACAAAACATTAAACTTCACTATACGTTTCAAGCTCGGCATAACTTCGCAGGCACTTTCTTCACAATATGTACAAGGCGACACGGGAAGCATTTACTATTCTGTAAGGGACATAAACAACACGGCTGTTCAGGGCGTCAATGTAACATTTACAATCACGGATCCGAATTCAACACTGCTCTTCGTAAGGAACATAACTACCGACAGTTTGGGAACATTCAGTCCGTTGCCCATATTTTCTCTGACAGATGACGCGCCAGTAGGGAATTGGAAGCTTACTACAAACTCAAACTACAACGACACGCTTCTCAATCTCCCGTTCACAGTAGAGCAGAATTATACATTTTCTGTGAATGCCAAAACAATAACGGTTGCAGGACTATTTGCCGATGTAGAAACAGCAGTCGTATGGTTCCCTAATAACGTCATGCGATTCAATTTGCTTATATACGACGGGCAGGGCACGCCGGTAGATCCTGACAACTTCAATCTTACAGTTCTAGACCCGGCGCAAAATCTTTACTTTTCCATTGGAATGAATTCAACAACGAAGAAAGGCATAGGCTATTATTCATACAACTTTGCTATGCCTGCGAGTTCCGCGACTGGTATGTATCTGGCTGTATTGAACCTTACAAGAGCCCAGCTATCATCAATGAAGCTCAAAGCATTCCGTGTCGCGGCAGGCGGTCCTTACGATGTACGACTGACTCTTGCAAAAAGTGAAGTACAGCAGGGCACGCCGCTAGATTTCACGATAGTAATCGAGAACAAGGGCGAAGTCACACAGGACGTATTTGTCGATTACAACATAACTAATGCAGCAACTGGAGTAGTTTACTATACAGCATCTGAAGCCGTTCTTACTCCGGCTTTTACTAACCAGAGCTTTACGCGTTCAGCATTTATTTTTTCTACGCAACCTCTCGGTACTTACATACTCAAGGCGGTTGTTAAGTACGATCCAGTACAGCCAGCTATAAACACGAGCTCAACGTTCATCGTAATTAGCGGAAGAAATGTCACGCAGCCGCCTCCAACTGGCGGCGGGAGTGGCGGAGGCCCGGGTAGCGTTACTGGTATTGCTACAGGAGAGGTGCCTCAGCCTGTAATCTCACTCATAATAGAAAAGTACAGTGATGAGATAAAAGTATATCCGGGTTTCAAGAAAATAGAGTATGTAATAGTTCGGAACGCCGGAAGAACGCAACTGACTGACGTTTCTCTCAGCATTCTAGGCATACCAACCAGTTGGTACATAATAAGTCCTGTTAGTTACAAAACAATGGACAGTGACAACTCGTCTGTGTTTCTTGTCGAATACAATATACCTAAGGATGCGAATGTAGGCGACTATAAATTCAATCTGATGGCAACAAGCGGCACTACAAGCGACCAGAAATCCGTCACACTTAAAGTTCTGGGGTCCGTCGGAGACTTGATACTCAGTGAAATAGCCGCGCTTAAGGCGGCGCTGAAAAATCTTTTGATAGATATTGGTGCTGCGAAGAGTGAGGGCAAAAACGTCAATGATGTATTATTGATAGTTGAACAGATAGAGGATAATATAAACAAGGCAGAAAAAAATTACAACTTAGGAAACACACAGACAGCCCTTGACAATATAAAGGACGCAAAAATACTACTGGACCGAGCAAGAGATCTGTTGAGTAAGCTGAAATCCACAAAATTGGAAGGTGAAATAACACCGTTCATAATAGGATTTTTGATATTTGTAATAATAATAGCAATTATAATATTTGTGCTAAGGCAAAGACATATGATGCCTAAACAGCTGTCCGATACCGTACAACAATTTGCTCATATAATTGACAAAATAAAACCAAAAGGAAATACAGAAGGCATGGAGAAAGAAAAAGAAAGACTTGTGAGGATGCTCACTGTACTTGACAAAGAGAAACACGACAACATGATATCAGAATCGGCATATACAGAAATGAAGAAAAGCGTTGAAGCGAAGCTCATAAAAGTAGACAAGAGAAGATAATTAGAAAGGCAGGTTAAGCAGCGATTTTTTCTTTTCCTTCTTCTTTGCTTCTTTTTCTGTATTGTCTTCTTTTGGTTTCGGAGACTCCTTCTCTGGAGCACTCATCTGGTCTTTTATCTCTTTGATCATTTCATCATCTGTCCCTTGAGATAAAGATTTTTCAACAAGACTCTTCGGCTCAGTTTCATTTACTTCTTTCTTTATTTTTTCTACCAACGTGTTTTCTTTGAGAGCAGATTTTTCTTCCTGTGCGGATGCAGCCGGCTTCTCCTCAATCTCTTCAGGCGTTGGTGGCTGAGGCAATGTGTTTTCCTTGGCATCATCGCTTACCACTTCTTGTACTACTGATTCCTCATTGACCACTTCCTCAATCGCAGGCGCAGTTTCTGTTACAGGTGCCGGTAAATTCTTTGATCGTTCCACAAGTTTTTCGAAATTCTTCCATTCACTCACAAGAGCGTTGTTTGTCGTTTTTAGTTTATCCAAGTTCTTCTTCTTTATCATTTCATAATCTGCAGCATTTATTATCCTGGTTTTATACTGC
>CAYITT010000046.1:0-5722 GCA_964366275.1 uncultured archaeon | reverse complement strand
TTTTTAAGCATTTCTATCTTATATGTGAATGAAAGTATACTACAACTTTCGTAATGAAATAAAATCGACACATTTGGAGGTATTAAATTATGAACTACGGACAACCAATATTTATTCTGCCGGAAGGCACGCTAAGATCTACAGGTAAGGATGCACAGTCCCGCAATATAGCGGCAGCAAAGGCTGTTGCCGACAGTGTAAGAACTACTCTGGGTCCCAAGGGAATGGACAAGATGCTTGTTGACAGCATCGGAGATGTTACAATTACAAATGACGGGGCAACAATTCTGAAGGAAATGGAAATAGAACACCCTGCCGCAAAGATGATAGTTGAGGTCGCAAAGACCCAGGAAGACGAGGTTGGTGACGGAACTACAACGGCGGTAATCATAGCAGGAGAGCTATTGAAGAAAGCAGAACAGCTTCTAGAACAGGATATTCACCCAACAATGATAATACGCGGCTACAGACTTGCAAAGAACAAGTCGCTGGAAATTCTCAATGAAGTCGCAGAAGATCTTACGATTGATGATACAGACACGCTTGAAAAAATAGCGATGACAGCAATGACCGGTAAAAGCAGCGAGGCCGCAAGGGAACCGCTTGCAAAGCTTGCTGTCGAGGCCGTAAGAATAGTTGCTGAAGAGAAAGACGGCCGCACGTTCATAGAAAAGGATAATATTAAGATAGAGAAGAAACAGGGCGGTTCAATAGATGATACCGAACTCATAAGAGGTCTGGTAATAGATAAGGAAATAGTGCACGCAAATATGCCAAAGAGAGTGCACAACGCTAAAATCGCTTTGCTTGACTGCGCGCTTGAGGTGAAAGAGACGGAGACAAATGCGGAAATTCGCATAACCGACCCTTCACAATTGCAGGCATTCCTTGACCAGGAATCAAGAATGCTCAAGGATATGGTAAAGAAAGTGGTCGATTCCGGCTGTAATGTCGTATTTTGCCAGAAAGGCATAGATGATCTAGCCCAGCACTACCTTGCAAAGCAGGGCATCGTAGCGGCAAGACGTGTCAAAAAGAGCGACATAGACAAGCTTGCAAAAGCTACCGGGGCAACTATAGCATCTAACGTGGATGAGCTGTCGGAAGAAGATCTCGGCTACGCTGGTCTTGTTGAAGAGGTAAAGATAGCAGGCGAAGAGATGACATTTATACGCGACTGCAAAGACCCTAGAGCAGTATCCATACTTGTGCGTGGAGGAACAGAACACGTGGTTGACGAGGCAAAAAGAGCCATGGACGACGCTGTTTTAGGCACTATAAGCGCCATAGAAATGGGTAAAGTTGTTTACGGCGGCGGGTCGATTGAAATTGAAGTGGCACGAAAACTCCGCGAATTCGCAGAAACAGTTGGCGGACGTGAGCAATTAGCCATAAACGCTTTTGCTGAAGCCATAGAACTTATTCCAAGAACGCTTGCAGAATCAACTGGAAAAGACGTAATAGACCTGCTTGTCAACATGAGAGCCCAGCATGACAGGGGCAAATTACATCAGGGTGTTGATGTTATGAACGGCGAGGTTGCTGATATGAAAGCTTACGGCGTCGTAGAGCCGTTGAAAATCAAAACACAGGCAATTAAATCTGCATCAGAAGCCGCGGAAATGATTCTTCGAATTGATGACGTAATAACATCGAGATCTCCTCCATCAGGACCTCCAGGAGGCGGCATGCCACCTGGTATGGGCGGCGGAATGGAAGATTACGGGGACTAATGTCCGCAGCGCCAAAAATTTTTCTTTATGAAATCAATTACAAAAGAACTGGTCAGGGAACTAGAATCCGCAAAGGAAGAGTTCAAAACCGCGTTCCATGTAGTTGAGCCAACACAAATTCAAGTTTATGGATGGCTTCTTAACAATTTTCGGGATAATATACCTTACGGCTTTCGCTGGTTAACGTACAACAAAAGACATGCTCTTGACAAACCATTATCTGAAACCAGATTGGGTTCTCCTGATTTTCATTCAAAACTATACTTATCAAAAACTTTCAGAGAGTTTTCAACTGAAGTTGGAGAAGCTACAAAGTTAGCAGGTGTCACAATTGGATTTATTGACGTGGCTTCCGATAATTGGTACAAGACAAATAAGCCAATCAAACAGGAAATCGGACAAAAATTCGGTGCGGAGTTATATGATGCTTACACTACATTGAGAAAAGTAGGTTATAATCGAACCGATCTAACCGCTTAGCTCTTCTTCTTTATACTTTCAAAAATTTCTTCGAATACATGACAGAAGTAGTCGCATGATTTCTTGATCACTTTTTTGCCTTCAGGAGTCAGTGTGTAAATAATTATCCTTCCTTTCTTAACGCCCTTGATGAGGCCTTTGCTTTTGAGATCTTTCAAAGCCGGGTATATGGTTCCTGCTTTTGGCTTTTCTCCTCTCTTCTTTCCCAATTCTTCAGCCAGTTGTTCGCCGTGTCTTGGTTTCTGAGAGAGCAACCATAGAATATAGAATGACAACATACCTCTCATGTCGCACTTACCGTTCTTCATAATTGTATAGGACGCCCTACTTATTTAAATACTTGACCGCATGTTATATATGACATCCTATACATGGTTAAGCAAAGCTTAATCTGTATAGTTCTCAAGCATTTGAGAAACTGTACGTGTGGAGATGATAAATATGGATATACCATGGGGTAGCATTGAATCGAGGAAATTTACAACAAATGTCGGTCTTATAACGAGTAACGGGCCTTTAGGTCCGAATGTAATGGCAGCCGAATGGACGCACCACATTTCTTATTCGCCAGGCCTTGTTATGGTCAACATAAACGCACAAAATAAGGCTACTGCCGAAAACATACAAAAGACGAAAGAATTTGGCGTGAACATAGCTGCAGAAGACCAGAATATACCTGCAAGTATCGCCGGTGGCAGCAGCGGCGCGAGTATAGATAAGATAAAGGCACTGAAAGAACTGGGCGTTGAGTTCTACGACGGGAAGAAGATAAAGGCGCCTATGATAAAGGGCGCTGCTCTTAACATAGAGTGTAAACTCATCAAGTCAGAAAAGATGGGCAGTCATATAATGTTCATCGGCGAAGCTGTAGATGTCAAGGCTGGAGATAAAAAACCACTTACCTTCAGCGAGGGAAAATACTGGCTGCTGGACAGAGAAGCTGCGAAACCTTCTGAGAGTAAGAGAGAAGAAATAAAGAAACTTCTTGAAAAACACGCACGAAAATAAAACTTACCCTTTTCTCAACCTTCTTTCACTTTCTTCTACATAGAACTTGTGATAATCTTTGCCACATCTATCCATTCGGCTCAATTCAGGGAAGAGACCATCGTCAGAAGTTACTTCCGCTTCCCTGTATTCCGGAAATGAATCCAAGAGTCTAAAATATGCTCTCAGAGCGTCTTTTGACTTTTCCGCCATCGTTAGAAAACTATGTGCATCGTCCGGCTTTCCTAATAGCCAGCATATTTTGGAAGTATCAAGCGCGGCTGCTGCGCCTGTCGCTAGATTTTCTGACATATGAATATAGTGGCTTCTGCCATTGCCAGGAAAATCCCCTAATCGCTCATAGAGTGCAGCAAGCTCTTGTTTACTTTTTTCCACCTGTGCTATTAGCGTTGTCTCTTCCATTGCTGGAATATCACCGAAGTTTATAAAAAGTGTGACTTATCTTTTTATACTCTAGAGCCCATAGAAGGAGCAGATACTAATGGAAGAAGAAGAATACGAACTTATTCCGGTAAGCCCGTTTAGAAGGATAGAAAAACGGATTGATCGCCTGGAGAAGGGCGGTTCAAGCAACGATATGGTAAAAGAGCTCATAGAAGTCGTAAGGACCAACCAAAGAATCGTAGACGAGGTTGTAAAGATAAATTCAGAAATGATAAGCCGTGTTTCTGATTTATCTTCGAATGTTACGAAACTCACGGAAAAGATGACCAATTTCCTGGAAAGGGTGGAAATAACAGAATTTGCACCGGGTCAGGAGAAGGGTGAAACACCGGCTGCATCTGCAGAAGTAGAGGAGAGAATCCAGAAGCTGGAGAAAAGGATAAATGCAATGCTGCTTTCCGCGATGAAATCAAAACAGATGCAACAGCCGAGAAGACCGCTTTAATTCTAGCATTACAAATGCACCGCTTTAACTATATATTACCCCGTTTACTATTATTCTATCATGAAGGGACAGACGGAAGTGCTTTCTGCAGTATTGTTATCCGGCATACTTATTGGCGTCGTCGGATCAGTGTATTTCTGGGGCATACCACTGATACAAAAGAATAAAGACAATTCTTTACTTGAATCATCCGAGACCTTCATGACAACACTGGATGAGAAAATCAAGTTTGTTGCAAACAACGGCGGACGTGACAAGGTTGTTATAAATGTCCCTAGTATAGTCAGATTTGACGGGCAATCACTGGAGTTATCTCTAGAAACGGAGGGTACAATATACGCCGTTGACGCGCCTATACAACTAGGGAGAACTTCGTCTTCCAACCTAAAATGGTGCACACCAAATACGCAACCAGCTTGTGATCCACCATCACCATACGGTTCATGGGGCATAGACGACCCTGTGCTTTTCACCGTCAAAAGCACGGAAATCTCGCAGAATAGTTACACTACTTACTACACTCTTGATTACATAGAACTCAGAAATGACAATACTCTGAGGGACTATAAAATAGAACTCACAGGATCCGGGACTTCTGGCGGATTCGAAAAGACAATTGTTATAGAAAACCAAGGCGACAGCACAACCGTCAGAAACGGGAGAACATTAATAAGCAGCGTTGTGAAGATTAGTATTGTATGAAATGCACAACTTCAAGCATTTCTTTTCGAAAACATTCGAAAATGAAGGGCCAGTATCAAATTGTGAGCGAGCTTATTCTTTTTGGCATAGGAATCATGGTAACAGGCTATGTTATAACAAATTTTGATAATGTAAAACAGACCATAAGCGGCGTGACGCTCCAAGACCAGATGGACGGGCTTATGGACTCTGTTTCGGTTGCAATCCTCAAGTTGTACAGTGTTGAAAACGGGACAATAAGGATGGCCATACCACCGCAGCTTTCCGGAAAACAATACAAAATTGCGATAAAAGACGCCGATGGCGGCAAAATCGTCATCTATACTCTAGATGGACAACTGGTTTTAGAGAGACAACTTTTTAATATAGACTACGACAATATAGTTCTAAGCAACCGGATAATAAACAACAGTGAAGTTGTGAGTTCAAGTCAATATATCGAGATAGTAAAGAACGAGAAAATAACAATAAGGAGAGTCCCGCTGAGCGGTGCATTAAGTTAGTAACTAGGAAATTGCAGGGCAATTTCAGGCGATTTTGTGGAATTAAAAAAAGATCTTGTGATGGATGTAAGAGGCGGGAAGAAATTCCTGCTCAGACCGAAGAAACCCAGCGAGGTTGAGGGAATAAAGACAGGGTTCATTGACACCGGCAGAGACAACCGGGGGGGAGGCGGTCCGGGCGTTATTAACGCGCAGAGAATAACAATACAGCAAAGATACGTCACCGCATTCAATAATCCGGATCAACAAACGGCTTCTTTCTCGGGAATCAGGCTTCCTGAAATATCGACAGAAAAACTTACTTTCGACGAGATTGAGGACATTAAACTTGTAAACGTGAAGTACCCATTGATACCGTCAAAGCCCGCGCAGGGCGAGAAAATAATGGCGTATGCGCATATATTCTT
>CAYITT010000045.1:0-5787 GCA_964366275.1 uncultured archaeon | reverse complement strand
AAAACTCCCGAGCGTGTTCTTCATCGCCGCGCAGACAAATTCCGGAACCGCAAGCTCAAGTCCATTCAGATAAAATTCGTCAAGAAGAAAAAATTCTATCTGGTTGTCAAGTGCGAATCCGGCATGTATGTTAAAGAACTCATAAGCGGAGACAACGGACGGACGGTTCCTTCTGTTTCATCAGTTCTGGGCCAGACCTGCATCTGCGAAGAACTGGACGTGCTCAAGATTCATAAAGATAAGTAATAGTTCTTTTCCAAGGTTTTCTTTTTAAGAAAAGCTTGAAGATACACAAATAAGTTTCTCCGGGACGAACCTTGGATCTTTCGCGAGAAGGAAGTTGCTTTGCAGCTTCTTTTTGGTTAAATGGATGTGATTATTTTATTTTATATTTGCGCAAATCACTGTGGTGCGGATTGTCGTCGCCGCGTAGCCGAGCGTCTTGCAGAACCATGCGTTGTTGCAGACGCCGCCCCATTCTCCGTCCGTGCAGCCAATAGTATTGCCGCCGAATGCTGTTGCATAGCTAGCAGATACGCATCCGCCACCCACTGCCTGCTTTCCTGCAGGGCATGTTGCCTTGCAGAAACTAACGCCTGCACAATCCTGGGTCACAATCTGGTATCCCATCTTTATGTTTCCGCCGGCGAGATCCAGGCGTTCCGTTGGCGTAGTCGTCCCGATGCCGACGTTGCCGCCGTCGAGAATCACCATCTGATCAGTGTTGTTCACGCGGAAGCCGATGTAGCCGGCGCCGCTCGCCTTGTTGATAAGCGTATACTGTCCATCGTTGCGCTGGAGAAGAGCGTACGTCCCAGTGGCAAACACAGAGTTGTGAGCAAACCCCGCCCACATGGCGCTGTAGCCCACATCGCCGATGGCGGCATTGTTCAGCTTGACGTTGCCCGTCGTGTCGAGCTGGCGTGATGGCGTAGTCGTCCCGATGCCGACGTTACCTGTTGAGTTCACTATCGTGAATTTTTCAGTGCCGGCGGAAAACACCCTGAACCTGTTCTGCCATACATCGATAGACCAGTCTTCGTAAGCGCCGCCGGATTTTCGCAGCCTGATTTCCCCTCCTTCGCTTGAAGTATCCTGAGGTCCTATAAAGGCCGTCCCGTTCACGTCGAGCGTCCCGGTCGGAGTTGCCGTTCTTATGCCGACGTTACCTGTATTATAGTAAATGTTTGAGCCGGAAGTTGTCCATTGTGAAGAGCTGCCGCTGGGCCACGTGCTCCTGCAGTCTGTTCCGATGCAAAGTTCGGTTCCCTTTATTCTTCCTGTAACGTCCAGCTTTTCACCTGGCGTAGTCGTCCCTATGCCGACTCTGCCCGCATCAGTAATAGCTACGAGATCTGTGGTGTTGGAACTATCTCTGAATAATATTAGACCTGCCTGTGCATAAACTATTTCACCCATTAGAAACGTTGAACCCATTCCAATTATTCTAGGTAGAATTGTTCTGATTGCCGTTACTAAAATATCGACTGAATTTCCTGCGCTAACCTTGAGTTCTGCAATCTCTGGGAAATTGTCGATTTCTTGCTGATCCAGAACATATTGGCCGATCAGTCCGGGTGTCAAGCTCGTTGGTCCGCTGGCCTGCACCTGTTGGCCGTTGATATAAAAAGCCGGGTTTTTTAACTCCGTGCGCCCGGCGCTGTATACATACACGGTGTAGTTAGCAATATGATCTATTCTCGGCGCGCCTCCGGATTCAAGAGCCTGTTGCTTTGTGATAATATCCGTAGCCGATTCAGTTGCAGTTGATATGAATAAAAAACCAAGACCAGTCATTGTAAGCATAACCAAAAGAACCAATACGACTGCGATTAATGGCGTCACGCCTTTCATGAATAACCTTTGTCATGAACTCGAATATAAAGTTACGAATCGGGAAAAACCGCAGCGGATAACGAAAAGTCACTAGTGAGCGACGGCGACTCGGACCAATAATAGTTTCTTTTGGCAAAACGTAGGCTTTTCGCAACTAACTGAAGCTGCAAAGCAACTTTCCTCTCCAGAGAAAAATATTTACTTGCGGTACTTCTTGACAATCTCAACGATCTTCTTTATTTCTTCTTTCTTGAGATTGGTACGCTCTTTCGAGAAAAGCATTTCTACCTCTTCCTCGGTATCGGGCAGCATGCTTGTTACAAGCGCGACGTATCGCGGCTTGAGAATTGCTATCGATGCCAGCTCTTCAACGAGACTCTTCATCTGTGACTGCGACAGTGTTGCGACCTTTTCTAGATACTCCAGACAAATTTTCTGGTCGTAAACAAGGTCTCTCTCCTGTTTTCTCGTGTCGAGTATTCTCTTCGCGTCGTGAATGCTTACATCGTCTTCTGATACTATGTCCATTTTTATCACCGTTTTATTATTAACCGCCCTTCTTGAGATGCTCTGAAGTCAGATTCAATTTCTTCATCAAATTGCCGTCTTTTACCGCGACAACATATGATCTTCCGCTCTTTGCAACAACAGTGCCTGTCTTGCCAAAAAATCTTGGATGCTGGAAAGTGCCGGATGAATTAATAATTATATGTACCTTGTCGCCGATTTCGAATTTTCTAAGCATCTGATTTACTGTCGGCTTTATCGGTTTTCTCAGCTTCTTTCGTGCTCCTCTCATTTTTCCGTATGATTTCTGAACCATTACAATCTAACCTTTCTTGACCCAAAAGCTTTTTAAATCATCCATTCTTTAAAAAGTTCGTTAAAATCTTGTATGCATGGATAATGCCATCATGGGGGCAATTTCCCAGAAAATCGAACATTTTACAGGTCTCAAACTATGCAAAAGCTCTTTCTCGTTCCAGCAAGGTCAGGAATATGATACTTCATTTTCTGAAACTGCCGGCTATTTCGTACCAAGAGAACTGAAAGGTTACATAAATCCCGATACATCAAAACCAGAAACTATACGGCGTATATCGCACGAGGTTTCTCATGGATTATATCTCGAAAATACGCCGACTGGTCGGCTGATTGTTTCATGTGACAGGAAAATAGCCGATGCTGAAACAACTGTATTCGGCAGATTGGTTAGAAAAGGCGAGCGTTTACTCGTTCTGACGGATAGAGAAATCTCAGGAACTTATCAAATTAGTCAGCTAGACAAAGCAACTAGGTTACTGGTACCTCAGGATATTGACACATCTGGCTACAGCACAGTCGCGTTTGTTAACGAAGAGGGATTCAGAGACTACATGACATTAAGAGCCGCCTACACGTCGCTTGTTTCTGGCGACATTGAAAATCAGGAAGGCTTCTGCACAGTAATGGAGCACAAAGTTTCCCAGGAAACAGCTCCAGGTTTTGCAGACGAGCTATTCTGGCAAAACGTCAGGTCCAGTAATGTCTATGGTAGAGGGTTCAGGAAACTGAAAACTATAGAAAGTCGTTATGGTCTATACGGTATGATAGATTATTTGATGGGAGGTGTCGGAAATGCAGGAATTGGAAAAATTCAGGAAAATTAGAAGAGGCGTATATAGCCTGGAAGGCGGCGGTACAGCCATATACGAAGCTGATTTCAAGAAAAACACAGGGTCATTAGGAGGGTATGTTATAGAAACAGACAATGGTACAAAAATACACGTACCTCAGGGTAAGGCTGGAGAAGTAGTAGATGCAATAGAAAGGGCATCCTACAAGAAAATAGATGAAACACATGGAACTACATCAGTTAAAGGCGACAATCACGGCGTGACGTTGAGAGATGTAGAAAACGACTGGGCTATAGTAAGCGACCAGGAAGCAAGAAGAATAGCAGACTCGGCAAAAGATTTCGCACGCCAAGAAGCTGCCACTAAAGACGCCCTGAAGAAACTCTGAGTCAGGAAAAACGTAGAGTTCCATTGAGCATAGAAAAAGCGTTTAAAATGTCCAAAACGTCGGTTCTTTCTTTTTTATTATTGTAAGCAATCTGTTTCGCAAAATCTTCCAGAAAGAAGAAGCAGAAAAGCAGGTGTTCAGGATAGTCATCCTTGTATAGCACGCCGTGTCCGCTGCTTAGTACGCCAAGAAATTTCTGCATATCCTTCTCGATAAACGAAACATAATTTAATTCGTTAAATTTTAGGTTGAATTTCTCGCAGGGAAATTTGAAATTTATATGGAATTTTCTTGTCAGATTTAAGAACAGAGCAGGATAAAACGTCAGTGTATAACCGCTGAGCATCATCTTTAGCCGGAGTTTCTGTAAGTTCGTTATGCGTCTATATTTTTTCAAAGACCTGTCTATATCGTCTTTGCATATTATTTTATTAGAAGAATTCTTTATGCCTTTCAATACGCTATACCACTGGTTTGCGTAATCATTGGGATTAATTTTACCCATTGAGTAAAGAAATACCTCGATTGGTATTATTTTATTTTTATACAGGAAACTCTTGCTATTGTCTATCTGTATATTTTCTTTTTTACCAATGTCTGTAACAATCCCGCAAACAAGAGAGTTCGAATTATCTTTGTTGGACGGGAATTGGCGGCATATTTTTGGTTTGAATTTATAGCCGTGATCGGCTTGAATTCTGCATTTATTGTCATCCGTTAAAAACAGACAATGGGAATTTTTGTGTCTTAGAAACATTTTCCCTTTCCGCATATCCAAAAATTCTTTTGTATCGTAGCCAAGCTTTTGCAATGTGTTTGTATCTTCGTGGTCTATCTCAATATTCCATCTATTGCAGCATCTGCCGCAAAGGGTGCAATTCCACTCCATAGGATAAAGTATAGAATGCAATACTTTAATTACAAAAATCAGGTCTTAAAAGCCGGACCTTGCTTGGCGTACTGCGAATATGTAGTATTTCTCATTGCCCTCTAGCTCTAGGAGTATACGCCTGACTACGGTCTTGACCGGGTCCGGGAAAAGCTTGACACGATTTGTTATGTCCTCAAAGCTCTCGAAAGGCCTTCTATGTCTTTCTTCAAGTATGTCCATCATGTGTTTCTTTCCGACGCCCGGCAAAAGCTGGAACTGGTGCATTCTTGGCGTGATTATGGGACCCTTGTTGAAGAATTCAACAAACCGCTTTTCGTTCGCTCTGACAAGCTTTTCAACTACATCCGGGAGGGCATTCCGCGACATATTAGTGAGATCGTCATAGTTCAGCTGGCCGCGGATAAACCGTATTTTGTCTCTCTTTCCTTCACCGATGTAAACCTCTTCGTCCTGCTTAAGGTCTACCCCTTCCCGGGCAACTAATTCAAGTAGCGAGAAAAAAGAAGTTCCTATAGCCTGTGCAATAGGTTCAGTGTGCCGTCTGTCGGCATAGCCACTCTGAAGAAAATCTAGAACTACACAATTCATTTCTTTCATAGCCGACCACGTCCATTATTACTCTAATTATTACTCTAATTAAACGAAAATGCTTATAAATCCGTAATGGGAAACGCGTCGTAATGCCTTAAAAAAGGAAGCGTTTCTTATCTCTTTTTCCGCCTGCGTATCTTTGGCACAGCCGGCTTCTTTGCAATTACGACACTATAATATACGACGACACATGTTGCCAGAACTATAAGTCCCACCAGTTGTACGTTTGAGAATTCTGAAAGTCCCTCGGAAAACACAAGTATATTGCCTGCGGTTGAGTAAATGTTCTCTGAAGACGTGTCAATCGCTACGAAGCTCACAGGATAGGAGCCGGACTTGACGGCAACCGGCATATTAACAATAAGCGTTTTTGAAGTCAGCGGACTTACCTTCAGTCTTGCCCTGTCATCTGTCGTGAGCCATGAATCTCCGCCGATCTCGCCGACCTCGCAGTCCAGAACACC
>CAYITT010000044.1:0-5951 GCA_964366275.1 uncultured archaeon | reverse complement strand
GAATGTAACGAAAGCAGACGGAATAGCTGACTACTACTTTAATCCAAGCTGTTCTTACAGCCCAGGATTCCAATGGTGGCGCGCGGGAACTACCGACAGCAGGTATGCACCAACTAATACGACGAACATGACTGTGACAGTCTTGGGTGTATTCAATGACACGGACTTAATTTTACCGAACGGTGGGAATTATCTGCGCGGGAGAAACGTAACAATAATAATAAACATCACAAATGACTGTGGTCTGCAGGTAACAGATGCCGCGCCGCAGATGAATTACAGCCAGATTGAATCAAATAATACGTGCGTGACTGTGAACAATGGAGGATTGGGCTTGTACAACTGTACGTTCAATACGACCAATCCAACAACACTAGCAGCAAGATGGTGGAATGTTACGTTTACGTCACTGAGGACAAATTACGTGAACGTAACGATAACAAATGTAAGCGCATTCTTCATAGAAACAATCCCAATAATGTGGAATGACACAGTTGTACCAACAAACGGTCCTTGGGGCGGGCGTTTCAATTTCTCTGTAATGTTGATAGACGAAGACTTTGACCTGAATAATGTAAGATTGTTCATAAACAGAAGTATAGGAGAGGTACTTGGAGGTCAGAATACAACAGCGTTTGGTATAAACGTAACCGTAAGGTTCAGCGTTTCTGAATTCTTCGCATCTACAGACTTAGGAGCTAGACAATTCAAGTTCAATACAACTGATGCGCGCCTGTACTCGCATCAACTGCCATGGCAAGAAATCAATCTTACAAAAGATGATGTAAGGTCAGACCACTTATTCGGAAATGCCTCGGTATTTAACAGAAGTGTACCAGACAGCTTCAGTTTCGGAGTTAAACTCTACGACATATCGAGAGAAAGCCAACCGACGCTGCCGACTGGCACAAAAGGCAAGATATATTACACTAAAGACGGCGAGAATTATACAACGAGTCCAGACAGGTTCACTAACTCAGAAAGTAACCTGACTTACTCCAGCGCACTTGACTGCACTTACAGTGTCGGACCACAATTATGGAAAGGTGGATCATTCGGGAACAACCAGTATGATGACAAAAACTCTACTGTATTCAACTGGACTGTTGTAACAACGCCGCTGTACGGTGTTGTTACGCAACCGAACGGCGACGCGTTTAGGCGCGGTACAGATGACATATTCCTAAGAGCTAATGTTAGCGACGACTGCGGACTGCTAAGCACCGCGACTGTAGTATTTCGTGTCATCAAAGGCACTGATATCAGCACATGCTCGACAACAAATAATGAAGGAGACGGCAATTATAACTGTACCATTTCAGGAGCATCAACAGGATCATGGGCACTGGGGGCGTACAATGTAACAATACAAATAACGAAACAGTACTACATCGAAAGTAATATTACAAAAGTCGCTGCATTGACTATAGCAACTGCGCCTATAGTCAGCAGCTTGGAAGCGCGAGGAGAATTAGGAATCCCGACAGGCGGGTGGGGAGAAGAATGGGATATGCGTGCAACTGTGCAGGATGTAGACGCCAACGACGTCAATGTGTCGCTATACCTGAATCTTACAGGACTATGGACGTTCCGTAATTCGTCATTATGCGGAAACCAGGAGTGCGGTAATCCGACAGTAAAGATACTTAACGCGTCAAGATTCGTCTGCGAAAACATTGGAGTGAAAGGATTCAACATTACAGCAAAGGACATATGGAATTTCTCTGCTACTGCAACGTCAACGTTCACAATGGAAAAAGACGACATAATCGTAGAACCTATATCAGGCTTTGGTGTCGTTATAAACAGAACAGGGAACGCGAATGCCACATTCCTTGTAAGAATATTCGACTCTGACAACGCATCGGGGACATATGTAGCAGCCGGAAGAAATGGTACATTCTACATCACCACAAACGGTAGTGCGCTTGATTCCGGTACACCTATCAATACAAGCTCTAGCGCATATTTACAACTGGATTTCAACCCTAACTGTACGTACGGCGTCGGTACGCAACTATGGAGAGCTGGAACACAAAATGATGTTTGTTACAAGGACTCATTTTCAAGCGACTTTTCGTTTAACATACTTGGACAGTTACACATCAACCTGTCCAACCCTGTTCAAAGCCAAGTGGTGCCTGTAGGCGATATAATCGTGTTTAACGTAAGCATACCTACTGATTGCTCGAATGAAGGCTTTATCAATACCACAAACGTCACGATAGAGTTGCTCGGACCCACCCAAAATACAAGTTGCACGCCTGTAATGAATATGATGAATGTCTCAAGCGGCTTTTACAATTGTACATGGAACACAAGTCAACTCAAAGGTGGTTATTACAGCTTCAGGATAAACGCATCTAGAGTAAATTACAATAGAAATACTACATTGTACCAGAATTGGATATACCTAAACAATACGCCGCCTAATTACACGATGATAAATGTGACACCTATTTCGGGCGGATGGGGAAGAAACTACACGTTTGCACTTGATACTCTTGATGCTCAGCAAGATAATGTAACATGCAAGCTCTACACATATACACAAAAAGGATGGGTGATAAGAGGCAACACAACGGTTACTGGAGGGTCCGGAATCTGCAATGTTACCGTGACGAACTTCGATTGCACAGACATAAATACATCTGTATCAAATATCTTCCGATGGGAATTGCATGACGGCACAAACGTAATAAATACTTCAAATCTTTCTGGGCCAAATATAATGAGAGACAGCGTTACAATTGATTACGTTGCAGGCAACAATACCATAGCAAACAGGTCCGGGGAACAAAACAGCCTTCTTGTACTAAGAATATTTGATACAGTCAGCAATGGCTATGTTCCTGTAGGCGTCAATGGCACAATATTTGTAACTACTAACGGAGTTCTCTATGACACAGGCGCGGACAACACAACGAATTCAACAGGTCATCTGCTTGCGTACTTTAATCCTACGGCCAGCTACACTCCGGGAGATCAGTCATGGCGCGGCGGGACAAATAAAGATGTGTGTTATTTCAATACCAATACGTCTATCGTGTTTAACGTTTCAGTTTACGGGGATTTAGACAGTTCCATAGTAACTCCAGTGCCGACGACCGAATATCTAAGAGGTAATAACATAACCATAGTCATACATCTGGACAATGATCTTCTGGTTCCGGCAGACGGCGCGGCGATGAATATGACATTGACTAACGAGAACAGCCAGAATTTTGACTGCTCACCAATAACTGCATTGGGCGGTGGCGACTATAGTTGTTTAATAAACACATCGACACCAAGATGGCTCCCAGCCCGATATTACAACATAAGCATTTACGCCAACAAGAGTTATCACAATCCTGACAATACTACAACGCCTAACGTATTTTTCATAACAACACGCCCTAATCTGACAAACATAAACGTTACGTCACAACAGGGCGGGACGACAGGTGGTTGGGGCGAGACTTGGTCGTTCAATGTCACTGTCACGGACGAAGATCTTGATAATGTAACAATTGCCCTGAAGGTAAAGAAATCGACAGATCCTGATACCTCCTGGGTAACAATAAATGGATCTTCATTCACTACGAACCCTGATCTAGTCTCACCTATAAACAAAACAATAACATTAACATACAAGAATCCGCTAACATTCAAGGATTCGCAGGGCGGGTGGAATTATAGATTCGAGTCTGAAGACGACCACATATTAGGTTCTAACAGTTCAAAAGGAAACTTCACAATTGAGAAGGATGACGTTTCTATAATACATATAAGCGGGAATACTAGCTCAGTGCGCAGGTATGGCAGTTATTCTGTAACGTTGTTTGTCAACATTACTGATACTGATGAAGGTGTTCAGGCACTCAATGCAAATACAACTTTCTGGATAACCCTGAACGCAAGTAACGTGACCAGCTGGAACAGCGGGTTTGTTACGACAACTGACAGCGAAGGCTCTGTATCAATACCATTCGATCCTGATTGTGCCTATACAACAGGCGCCCAGAGATGGTTGGCTGGTACAAGAAATGATCCTTACTTCAAGTATACAAACAGCTCCAACTTTACAGTTGACATAACAACACTGCTGAACATAAGCATAGTACATCCAAATGGCGAAGCGTATCTTATAGGAACCGTACTACCAATGCGCGTCAACCTTACGGACGAATGCGGACCTGTTCCAGGCGCCACAGTTGTAATAACTGATAAATTCTCTAGTGCAAGCTTCCCTTGCGTGCCGCCGCAGCACAGCGGAGTTTCAGAAGAATCCGGCGGAACATACTACTGTAACTTCACGGTAGGAGCACCATTCAAATTCCACAGTATAAATGCAACTGCACTCAAGCCTTACTATGGTAATTATCCGACACCTAACACTACACTAAAGACAAATGCCTACTTCGTAGCCAGCCAGCCGTCACTCGGGACACCTTCAGTCGATCCAGCCTTAGCAGGCTGGGGCAAGAAACATACGTTCTCTGGATCGCTCACGGACTCTGACCAGAATAATAATACTGTGACCTTATTGAAATCTTTGGACGGATGGAACTTCACAGTTGTATCCAGCCAAGTGGTGCGCCCGACGTTCTCCGGCTTCCCGTTCAGTTTCGTAAATGAATTCGCTTGTGTAGATTATTTGAATGCGACGAGTGGGGTTAATTATTATAAAATAAACGCAACTGACGAATATAATTTCTCGTCAGAAACGTCTGTGTTCAACTTCACACTTAGAGCCGATGCAGTAACAGTTGTGGCCAGTAGCAATTCTACGAATACAATAAGAAGAACCGGTGGAAACAGTGCGAACTTCCGTGTTATTATTACAGATACTGACAGAGGTGTATTAACCAACGGGACAAATGCTACGTTCTACATATCCACCAATGCAACGAATTATAACGTAAGTTCATTAACCTGCGCATCTTCTATAGGTAACTGTTCTGTAAGTTACAATCCTAACTGCGGATCATTGTACGGACCGCAGGAATGGAAGGGAGGGATAACAGATTCCTGCTACAACTACGTCAACTCTAGTGCTACAAATTTAACTGTTATAGGGCAGCTTGAAAGCACCATACTACTACCGCCGAATAATTCCATTCTTAACAGAGGTTTCGCGGCGAACTTTACAACTTATACTACGGATGAATGCCTGATACAAGTTACAGACGCAACAATAACATGGTGGAATTCCACAAATACAAATCTTGCAAATGGCTCGAGCGCATTATGGTCGGTGCCGGTAACTTACAAACTAGGCAACGAGACACTTAGAGTAAATGCAACTCATACTTACAACGATCCTGTAAGTAATATTACCAAGATACTGATATTTGGTTTCGCAAATGTAACAAACATAATACCTATAAATGGCACTGCATTCGACGTGGGTTCTAACGTTGATACGCAATGTACAATAGTTGATGCAAACTTTTCCACCTCGATAGAGAACTATTCTGTGACTTTCTATAGAAAGAATTCTACAGGACACAATCTGACTTTGGGCAACATAAAAACAGACGCATCAGGCGTTGCCGTTGCAAACTGGTCCACAAATAGCGAAGCGTTCGGCACATATGATATAATATGCAACATATCCAACCAGCCTGGTATCAACTACAATGTTTCTGTAAGTCAGCTCAGTTCAACGGTCTTCATAAAAAGACAGTTGGCTATAGACAATATAATTGTTGCAAACTCAACTATCTACAGAAACAATTCTTTCACGCCTAATTCAACAAATATACTTGTGCATGTCAGAGATGCAAGCATCGGTAATGCTTCTGACGCAAACGTGGCATTTTACAATTCAACGGACCTCGTGGGTAACTGTACTACAAACTCAACGGGCCACTGCATATTCCTTTACAATCCTGCCGAATCCGTTGTGCCTAATCAGTATACCATCTTCATCAACTCTACAAAATCAGGAAACGAAGACTCTACAA
>CAYITT010000043.1:0-6011 GCA_964366275.1 uncultured archaeon | reverse complement strand
CCGGCAGTATTTACATAGAATATAAGATCTCCCCTGTAACCGCTCGCTTCTTGAACACCTGCAATTTGGGCAACTTTCCAGGTCGGAAAGTTGTCGTTTCCGTTTCGTGCATGGAACACGAGTGAGGAACCACTATTTGCGCTGGCGGCGCCGCCGCTTAGCCACAATACCTCATTTACGCCGCTCGCAGTGTTGCCAAATATTTCCATTTTCGCTGACGGCGATGACGTTCCTACGCCCACGCTGCCGTTGCGGGACGCATTGACGTAAAGCGTGTTGTTGACGTTCAGTGAAAGATTATTCGCAGAGTTTGTTCCTTGTACGTCAAGCTTCGCATTTGGTGTGTTCGTTCCTATTCCGATGCTCGTGTTGTCGGTGAATATGATTGACGGGATCAGATGCGTGTCGTTGAAGAATTTCGGAATGTAACCGGTTGCTCCTGATATCGTTGCATTAGCCAGTGAGGCTGTTGAATCAACACCACATGTACCGACACCGTTGGCCCACTTCAATATCTGTCCGTCTGCGCAGTTCTGCGCAAGTGTTATGTTTGATACGTTCAACGTTCCGTTAAGTGTGAGATTTCCTGTATTGAGTTTGTAGAAAAACAGTGCCGTGTTTGCTATCGTCAGGTTGTTTCCGAAAATAAATGTCCATGCACTGGATATGTTTGCCGCTTGTGTTGCATTGTTGGCTGACTGAAGAGAGGCTTCATTGTTGATGCGGTCGTTCAAGCTTGAAAGATTGTTCGCTATCGTAGCGTTGTTTGTTATAACGGTAGTATTGAGAGTTGCTATTTGCGCAGCTTGCGTTGCATTATTTGTTGCTTCTCTTACGTAGAGCACGGATATATTCGTTGCCTGTGTTGCGTTGTTCGCGGATTCTCTGGTATCTAATGCGGAAATCTGTGCCGACTGTGTAGAATTATCGGCAATCTGTCTGCCCGTGATATTTATTCCTGTTGAAAATATAGAACCGCCTGCGCTTATCTCGCCGACCACTTCCAGCGCATAAGACGGTGACGTCGCGCCTATTCCGACTCTGCTGGTGCTCGCATTAACGTATAGGGTATTATTTACATTTAGAGCGAGATTGCTTGCAGTATTGGCACCCTGCACGCTGAGCTTCGCATTGAGTGCCGTTGTGCCTAAGCCTACGTCCGCTCCGCTTTGATAAAATATTGAACTGTTTATGTTGCCTGTCTCGTTCCATAGTGCGAGATAACCGGTAATTCCTGAACCTGTGATCGTGCCAGCTGCACCTGTGCTATCTGTCCCACAGATACCAACACCGGACGACCATTTCAATATCTGCCCATCAGCGCAATTCTGCGCCAGTATGATATTTGTTGCATTTATGGTGCCATTTACATGCAGCGATGATGTAGGTGTTGTCAATCCTATTCCAACCCTGCTGACTATCGTAAGATTTCCGGCAAATCTGTATATACCGGCGTCACCATATGCCGAACCAAAAGTTCCGTTCGTTATGTTGGCCGCCGGCAATATTTTTGTCGTGGCCGACTGGCCGATTCCTGTAAGAAGCGACCCGTCGCCGACAAATTGTCCGAGTACGTTGACAGATGCCAGCGTGTTGCTGTTAACGTCTTTCCATTCCGTTAAATTACTTGTCTGCGAAGCAATCGCCCTGACTACGAAAGAGGGTGTGGAGGCGCTGCGTGCAACAGCTCCCTCGGAGACATTGGCACGCAGCGCGTAAGGAACACTTGCAATTCGATATCTCGGAGCGAATATCTCGCCCGATGCGTTCACTTCGAGATAATAATCCTCGTTGAAAGTCGTATTCAGAGGCACGTTTGTGCCTAGCAAAACGGAAAACAATCCGTTGCTCACAGAGACAAGACGGTTTTCTCTCCAAATCAGATTGCCGTTAGACGACTGGTTGTATAAAGTAAAAGTCATGTTAAAGGTTCCGGTCTGTGCCTGGTTAAGGCTGTTGAGCAGCTTGCCCTGAAAGTCCACGACACCAGGAATAGCATATGCAACAGGAGTAATAAAAAATGCAAGGGCCAGTATGATCCGGACACAGGAGGCTGCATTCGTCTGATAACCCTTGCTTTTAACATTAGTCCTCATTTTTTTTTCACCAATTTCATATTGCCGAAAGAACTGATCATTAATTTGTTCTCAGCCTGCAGAATGTAGCAATATTTAGAAGCCGTGGTAACACAAACACCGGCCTGTTTAGCTATCTGATAAATCGGAACAGGCTCCTTGCCTACAGAAGTGAGAATTCTCTCCTTTACGTCCAAACAATCAACCCAGCACGATATACTATTGAACTTAATGAATAAACTTAATATATAAAGCTAACCATTAACATTAATCATTAAGATAACCTACAAAGATACGGCAAATCGCGATTTTAGAAGAAATTTGTAAAAGCCGTCGCTGTTCAATCTATATATTCGGGGCCGGACGATACATCTTTAATGAAGAAATATTTGCCGCTGATAGTGCTGCTTTTGTCGTCATCCGTTTACGCGCTGCCTGTATTCTTCGACAATAGCCCGATAAACAACAGCTTCTATGGTAAAGGCGTGATAAATTTTTCAGTAAATATTACGTCAGCTACTCTGGTATCCAGCAGTGTCCGCCTCTTCGTCATTTCCGAAGACGCTTACAACAATCAGGAACCGTGGGACAACTACACGCTGTCGTGCGTCCAGTATTCTGATTGGATCTGCACAAGGACCCTGTCATTTGCAGTCGCTGGATCTGACACCATGGAATTTTTTTATTTTTCTGCCGAAGATAGCGGCGGCAATGCTACCTATGGAACGGTTCTTTCTCCGTTGAGATTCAGGATCGACAGAACGGGCCCCTCTATAACTTACAATTCTCCGCAAAACAATTCGTACATAAGCGGTGTCATAAACGTATCTGTGTCGGCATCCGATCTTGTATCAGGTATAAATCGGTCTCTCGTTTCGTTGGATAACGGCCCGTGGAATTCCATGCCTGGAAATTTTTATCTTGTTAACACAAGCAATTATTCAAACAATCACACGCTCAACATAAGAGTAAATATAACGGACAATGTAGGAAACCCGACAGTTTCTTCCATGAATGTTCAGGTCGACAACGAATTGCCGGGCATAGTTATCCTACAGCCGACACCATCGGAAAAGATAGGCGGGACAAAGATTTTATCGATAAACGTGACAGATTCATTTTCCGGGATTCAGCCGGATGGTGTTAGTTTTGTAGTCGTAGGCGGACCGGTTTTGATGAACTGCAACGGCACGGCTTATTCGCAGATTTGCACGTATCCGTTGGACACCACCTTTTTGATCGACGGAAATTTCACAGTATTGTTTTCTGCTTCCGACATAACTGGTAATATAAATTTTTCGACTGTTAACGTAACTGTAAAGAATTCTGCGCCTGGTATGACACTGAATCCGGACGGCTTTGTTTCCGGCATCGTGGACGTAAGCGCGTCCATTACAAACCCGGAAGATACGATTACCTCCGTCTCGCTAAGAATAGGTTCTCTCAATATCACAATGAACTGCAACGGCCAGTTCACGCTCTGTGGTTATACCATGAATTCAAGTCAGTTCGCAGATGGCGCGTACACACTACTTGCGAATGCAAGCAACATTTTAAACAAAACGGTATACGGTACAGCAGGTATAACGATAGACAATACGAAACCTAACTTAACGGCCAATCTGCCTTCCGTGATAAAAGAGTTCGCGACAATCAATGCTGATGTAACGGACGAAAATCATAACGGAAGCCATGTCATATTCTCGCTGCTTGGCAATCCGTACGCAATGACATGTCTTCCGCAGGGCACGCGGCTGCTGTGTTACCTGGATTTCAATTTCTCCGGGATCAATGACGGCATTTACAACATAACCGTAACTGCAACGGACATGGCAAATAATTCCGTTTCAAAAATATTTTTGGTATCAGTGGACAAGGAACCGCCGGAACTGGCATACGTAACGATAGAGCCGCTCAATCCGTCGACAAGCGTCGGCGTATCTATCTCGGCCGTTTTTACCGACAAGGGAAGCAGCGTAAAATCCGTAAAGGCGCTCGTGAAATCATCGGCGGCAAATTATTCGATAACGCTTTCTCTTGAAAACGGCTTGTGGAAGCAGGTTTTCTACGCAAGCGCCACAGGCTCCTACGAAGTTGAGCTCCATGCGGACGACATGAATGGAAACGAGAAGAACTTTTCGAAAGCAGGGTATTTTTTCATGGGACAGCTTTCCTGCGGTGATGGGGTCTGCCAGGGCAACGAAAATTACTGCCTGTGTCCGGGAGACTGCCGCGCGCCCAAGTGTTCGGGCAATAATGTAGTTAACTGCGCTTCCGGCCTACCGCAATGCGCTATTTTTGCTTCCTGTGGCGACAAAATATGCTCCGTGGGCGAGACCTGCAGCACGTGTTCCGGCGACTGCGGAGCATGCAGCGGTCCGGTTCCGGTGAACTCGTCCAATCCAATAATCACAGAAAGCGGTGCCGAGATTGCCAGCATGCTCACAAATATTTATGAACTGGCAGGAGGCAATCTGCCTGTGATAATAACTGTAGTTGTAATAGCTTCTATTGGCGTGATAATTTTTGTAATGAAAAGAAACAAGAAACTTATCTAAGCGAGAACAGTTTTGCCTTTCCTATTTCCCGGCAGTCTGCTACCCCTTTCAGCTGCAAAACAAGAAGGTACTTTGAGGCGGTTGCCCTGCTTATTCTTAGAGTTGAAGAAACCTCCTCTATGGTCATCGATTGTCTTCTAAGGCATTTCTTTATTTTTTCTTCAATCATTCAAACCCACCTGTTACATGACTGACCTGAAATTCCAGGAAATCCTGCGCAGGACCAAGAGTAAACACGCCGTCGTAGCTGGTGTTGGCAAGCGTGGCGTTAACATACAAATGTATGCTCGCAGAAGCGATGTTATTACTTCTTTCCGATAATTCAGTAAACCCTATTCCGTATGACGACTCAAGCGTGTCGTTTATGTATATCGCGCTCTTCGGGTAGAATATGTTTGTGTTTGTTCTCTTGTTATGTATCAGTACGATCATGTTTGTAGTGTTGATTATTGCAGGGCTTGACGGCGAGCCGATTTTCTTAATGGCAAAAATCATTCCGTCATTTTCTAAAACTAAGTCAATGTTGCCGTCATTGTCAACATCATTTTCATACGAATCGACCTGTGCGCCGCTTGTCACAAGAACATTTCCTTCCTGCCTGCGCAGGCCTGAAGTAAAGAGATTAACATCTTCGAGCCTTATCTTTATCTTATCTGCCGGGCCCGAGACAATAAGTTTCCCGTTCTTTACGTTAATGTCTATACTTCTTCTCGCGCCGGGCGCCTCGAAAAACACCTGTGTTATTGTGGAATCCAGAAGCTCCATGGTTTTCTTGGCCTCGCTATAAGACTGAAAATCCTGCCCCTCTTTGATTGTGGGCATGATCGTGTTCACGACTAACAGCGTCGACCCTAAAATAATCGCAACTGCAATAACCGATCCTATAAGATCTCCTTTCATTTCAAATCCCTTTTCTCTTAAATTATTCCGGCTTTATTATTATCTGATTCTCATTGGTCTGGTTCTTCTCGATCACGAGCGTGAACGGCCCAGCTTTGTCAAACGTGCCTGATATATCGAAAGCATTGTAGTCCAGCGCAAGCTCCACGGCATTTACAGCCTCATTGAAAATAACGAACGGCTGGAGTATCGTCCCGTATTGCGCTATCTGCTGCATTCTTGGATTAAGTATAGTGCAGCTCCCGCCGGTGACTGGTATTATAAACTTGTTGCCAGGTATGTCCTGAGCGACCCGTATGTTGTACGAATCTGCAGGCGACACGCGTATGTAGTTTAGATTTGACCCTGCGAATATAATTCCTGCTATAGGCGATCCGCTCAGAGAACTGTCCTGCAAACATACGTAGTAGTTGAGCAGTTCGCCCGGCTCGTAGCGCCTTGGTTCTGTGAAGTTGTCAACATAGAACTGGTCGCTCGC
>CAYITT010000042.1:0-6025 GCA_964366275.1 uncultured archaeon | reverse complement strand
GACAGCAAACCCTAGAGTAGAATTGAAGATTGCTACTGAACGAAAATTGAAGTTACCGGAATCATTTGCCTGTGTCCAGAAAGAACCGTTCCATCTCCATATTTTTGCAGATCCGCCAACAGCAAAACCAAGAGTACTGTTGAATATATCAACCCCGTAGAGGTCGTCTGCTCCAGTATCCTGCTCAAGCACCCAGGCCCCGTTCCACGTGTACACTTCGCCGCCGTTCGATACAGCCCGTACTATACTGCCGAAAACGTCTACTCTGTTCATAGAATCCGTGAAATTTGATCCCATCCAGGGCGGAGTTCTTGTTGCATAAACAGACTCCCCGACAGCAAACCCCTCTGTCATGTCGTTCATGTCATAACACGCAGGCGTCGAGCGTATATTTGCAACCCCGTCCGTCATCACGATTATGTATCTCGTACGGCCCGGTGTGCTTTGAGATGTAAGAATATTGTACGCACGGTTTATTGCGCATGATACGCAGGTTGACCCAGAAGCCGTGTAGGTGTTGATCCGTGAGTCCAGATAGCTTGCGTTGTTCGTAAGACTTTCCCAGGTGTTTGCAGATGAAGAGAAGGATACCAACGCTATGCGATTGCCGCTGCTGCCTACGGAACCGCATGAGCTGTTAATGCCTAGAAGCGCGTCGACGAATATCTTGTCAAGACATTTTGCCAGGGAAATCCTTGATGTTGTGGAGTTGTATACAGCAGGATTCGTACAATCGTTTATAGTAACGCCGTTTACGCCGTCCTGATTCAACCGCCATGTCATGCTTCCTGAAGTGTCTGTTATCAAAACAACATCGGCAGTTCCGTTTATAGTTCCGCCGGTTATATTCGCGCCCACGAACATTCTTACTGGCACAGTCTTGTCGCTGAGGTCAAGAAAACTTATACCTTGTGCGGCGAATGTCTGGGCAAGTGTGCTGTTATCCAAAGTTACAGTAACATCGCCGCCGGTTCCGTTATAACTCATCACCGTGACGTTACCCACGTTCAGTATAGTCGTATAGTTTGCCGGAGAGAAAAATTTCAATGTGGCAGTCATGCCTGTTATGTTACCGGGAACGTGAAACGAATCGTAAAGATTCACAAGACCGTGTATCCCTGGGAATCTGTAGCGAACACTGCTGTTTTCAAGGAGATTATTTGTCGAGTACGTGACCCTTAGATATCCGCCGCCAAGGAACGCGTTGGTTATATTGCCGCCCGTGAAATTAATGCTGAGATTGTTCTCAGCGCCTGGATATACGAAAGATATACAAGACGGAACGGTCCAGTTGTCGACAGAAAAATTCCCCGGCGTTGCATTGAATGTCCCGCACGGCACGTTGTTTGCGTAAAGCGTGAAGTTCCCGCCTGTGTTCATTTCCATGTAAATATCTGATACGTTAGACCCGTTGACTATGTCGTCTATTTTTAGTGTTATGTTTCCTTGGCCGACAAACCCGCCGAAGAAGAAATAAGACGAAGCTTTCTTGCCTCCTAGGGATGTTAAAAATAAGCTGGCTACGAAACCCTCGGACTGGACACCTTTAAAATATCCGGATGCAACACGTCGGCCAGTGACTGAGGTTTTCTTTATTTCCCCCCCGGTGTCAAAAAGTGTGTCGCCTTCCAACGACATAGACCAGTGTGTATTATTCGGAAGAAGTCCAGATATGATTTTTTCCGTTATGTTTCTTGCTATCGTCTCATTTGTCGTGTCGTTTGAAGACCAGAACTGGGCAACGACTTCGATTACCGGCCTGTCTAAATCTCCTATACCAATCTTGTTCTGGCTGTACAAGTCTGCTATCACCTGCTCGTTTATCACATTTCTTATGGTTAATTTAGAAAACGAGTCAACGGCGCTCTCAGCCTGGAAACTGACAGACTGCGTGGCAATTTCAGGATTAGACGGGAACAGCAGTATCAGCGGTATTATAGTTGCTACCAGCAGCAGCGCGAAAAGTGAATCGAAAGTGAACATGACACCCTTAAAGCCTTTCTTTTCGGAAAAGAAATTCCTTACGAGGTTTAGCAAAGCTAAACCTGTACAGGTGAAACTTGTCTCACCTTGTAACGCCAAAGAAAACTTATTATCAACATGGTTCACTGGCGCTCGCGTTTCATTACATCTCATTTTCCAACCACCATAACGGCAAGTGCCATGCTGTTCAATTCTGAATCAAGAACGACTGCCCTGCTGCTAGTTACCATATTACTCATTTGTCCCGTTGAAAATTCAACGCGACTGCCTATAAGATTCAGTGCACTGGATAAAGGTTTTCCGTCAACAGTGCCGTTTATGTCCGTTACGTAATAAATTTCCCCCACGCCATGGTTCCAGTAACCGACGGAAGCGGCGCCTGCTATTGAGCTGTGTTCAACCCATATATTCAAGGAAGTGCCGGTAAAATACCAGCTCGGATTTTCAAACGTTACAGCGCTGTCGAGCGGCGCATCTATAAGAGAAACGTCACGGACAATTCCGCTGTCAGCTGCAGTTCCGGAAGATGCGGAGAAGCCCGAGGAAATAAGATTCGCGGACCCTTCGTAGATAATTATGCCGCCGCGATCAACAAAATTCTGCAGCAGGTTTATATTTACATCGCTTTGAAGAAGTTCCGGTTCTTCTATGATTATCGTCCTGTAGGCTGATGAGTTAGCCAGCAGACTATTGAATAATGCAGCTTTCGCTCCCTGATAGACTAAACGAGCGTCGCTCTGTGGCAACGCTCCGGCAGAATACATATCCCATACTAAACCTGATCTATTCACCAACGGAAACATATCACGATTGTTGACGAAAAAGTAGGCTGCCGGGCTGCGGGCAACGCCTGTCATCAACGGGTAACCAGAATAAAAAGACAGGTTGAACTCGACGCCCGACAGGCCAAGAAGATCTTTCGCCTGCTGGTCTGGGAGTTTCATAAACCTTCTTACTTTCGTTGCATTGACACGTCCGTCGGCGTTTGCAAGGCCTAATGCCACTATGTTTGTTGTATTCCAGTCTTCCGGTACGCCTGTTGTTTTCAGAATGTAATCCGTGACAAAAGCTATCTTCAGCTGCAGATCATCCTGTTCAAATCTTTCATGCCGCTCCTCGTCAAGACGCACGAAGAGAGGCAGAATAAACGCAAGGATAATAAGGAATACAGCGACGCTTACCATGAAGTCACTTGAAATTATCTGGCCCTTTACAAATCCCTTTCTTCGCAAGAAAGGTCTTTGTAGGCCCCAAAGAACTATTTTATGCAAATTGGATCACACCGTTTACGTTAGAAATTATATTCCTGCCGGTTTTTACCGTGCCGGAAGTGTTCTGCGCGAGAACAGGAAGGGAGTAAGTCTTATTGTACCAGTGGATGCTGATAAACCGGGCTTCATCGAAAGCTACCGAGTAGTTTATAGCACCGTAAAGAAGATTGGGCAGTTCGAATGAGTGCATATAACCGTCTCCAATTTCGGAGGCCAGGTTCATCTCGCTTGCCAGAAGAAAAGCCACGCGCCTTGCATCAGCGACTTCATTGTCGGCAGAAATTCCCTGAGTTGCTGATAAAGTTGCAAAAGATACCACGGCTAGAATAAACATCATTACGCCAGTGTATACCATGAATTCCTCGTTTATTTCACCCTTAAGCCTTTTTCTTTGAGAAAGAAAAACCCTTACATGGTTAAGCTTGCTTAACCTGTATCGGTTTGTAAACAAACCTGATAATGGAAAAAGAAAAGTGTTGACTTTCATTTATTATCATCCTCCGGTTATGTTTACAACCTGGCCTGCTGTTATCAATATACGCTGCCCGCCGGCAGCCGGAGGTATATTACCGGTAAGATTTGCTATGCTGTAATCGGTGACATTGCGCAGAATGCCCCGCCAATACATCTCGACGGTAACAGAATTGCCGCTTATGTATACGGACTTGACGTTGTCGGGGAGATAGACTTCTATATAGACCTGCGACGGCACGCCCTGCAAATAGACAACATCGGCGTTGTGGACTATCTTCTCTAGCGAGTTTTTCACGTTGGCCAGCTGCAGTTCCCACTGGGCACTTTCAATATTGTTGTTAGACACGTACCAGAGAACCCCGACAATGAGCAGGCTCATGCTAAAGAGCAACATGTATTCCACTGCTGCCTGGGCTTTCATAACATTCATTTAGTCATCTTACCATAAAAAAGCCCCAATTACGTATAAATTGCGATTTATTTTAGTTTTTGACTTAAATTAAAATAAAGTTCTTTATTACTAAGTAGTTTTCTAACCTCTTCTTTGTCCAGCATTGTTGGGTTCTTTTCGAGTATACAATGTATAACATGTTGAACACAAAAGCTAACATTCACTTCGTCTACGTCTTCTATAAGGGCTTTCTTAATTAATTTATAAGCTTCGTCAAAAAAATCGGGTGAAATATTTTGCGAATTTTTTATAATATGCGATATATGAGCAAGTGATAATGGTTTTTCATACTTGTAACCTATTACAATCAAGTCAATAAAATCTTGCGATCTATCTTTTATAGCGTAACTTGCTGATTCTATAAAACAACCTAGCTGTATAATAAATTTCGCGTCGTTTAATTTCTTTTTGCATAAATTTCTTAGTCCTTTGTCAATAACTTCTATAAGTTCTGGAAAATCATTAAGATAAGATGCAATTTCTTCAAAACTAGACTCATACATATTGTTTTTTTCTAATGATACCAAAGCATCTTTTATGTAAGTCTCTGTATAGTCTATTATGGGAGGATCGGAAGTAATTAGATTGAAGTAAATGTGTTCTATGTCGTATCCAACCCTTGATACTAAAGTTTCGTAAACAACCGAGAAATCTTTTGTAGAACCCTCAAAACCTAACTCTGTTAAAAATTTTTTATAACTCTTTTCATTAAAACCATGAGCTGCGCTTTCATTTCTAAAATTATTCAATAATTTTATTGATTTTGTTTCATTTTCTATAGAACTTTCGAGTTGTAAAAAGTAGTCTTTATTTCTGAAATTTTTACCAAACATTTTATATTTATAAAATCTTAAAAATTCGTCTACTGATTTTTTATAAATTATAGGATGTTTGTTTTTTAATTCTTTTTTGGTTTTTATTTGCAAAGAATTTATTATATCTACATTTAACTTACTTATTAGTAAAAACCTCCTTAGAAGTGCTAGACTTTTTAATGGAACTATAGACTTAGCTAACGTAGATTTTAATGCATCTGGTGTATTTTCAACGATATATTGTTCAGAAATTTCGATTAGTCCAATGTTGTCGTAGGAATACAAAAGTTTTTTATCCAACTTTTTTAAAAAATCACTAAGCATTTTATAGTTTATAGACTCTAAAATTAAAATGTTGAAAAAAATTACTCGTGACTGAAAATCGTCTAAAGTCGTTTTTTTATTTATGATTTTCCTTAAATGATTTAATGTATCTTCTAAATTTTCCATAAGAAAAATATTTTTATTTTTAATTTCAATATCCCAATAAAATTTATCTAAATGATGTTTTACTCTTTCATTTGTATTTTTCATGAAATTAAGCGTTCTTTGAATTGTGTCTCTAAAATCGGTATAATAATTAGGAGTTTTTATTTTTGGTGGTTTAACATTGTATTTTCTCCAGTGCTCTAATTCTTTTTGAGGAAAAGCCTCACCTAAATCTCCTAGATGCACTGCAAGAAAACCTTTTGAAACTCTGTGGACACCTCTAAATAATCCCCATTTGTGTCCGAACAAGACTGTACCATCGTCTCCAATTTTATAATCCTTGTTGGATTCATATTTTTTAAGAACTTCTTCTTTAAAATAAACAAAATCTAAAAAATCTTCTATCCGATGTCCATACTTTGCAGCATTTTTAGCCGACTTTAATTTACCACTAGATGTAATGAATTTTACATCTTTCAAACCTAACAACTCTTGTATTTCCAGTAATATAAGTAATTTAGCAATCTTTATATACTTTTAGTGTGTACGTTATACTAAATCTGGTGGCCTATGAGGATAGAAATAAGAAACAACGGCGCGGC
>CAYITT010000041.1:2386-6041 GCA_964366275.1 uncultured archaeon | reverse complement strand
TTCGTCATTTCGTGAGGGCCTAGCGGCTTGCTGCCGAATATGTCCTCAACAGTTTCTGTTCTTCCTTTGAAACTTACTCCGTAACCGCCGAAAGCTTTTTTCTTAGCTGCTGGTTTAGCTGCCATCTTTTTTCCCCCTGATTTCTTCCCGAATAATCCGAATACCATAATAACATTTGTGAGAAGCAGTATAAATATACGCTAAGAGGCCTACTGCCTGTTTATGCGAACTGTCGAAGGCGTAATAAGAAGCCATTCATCGCCGACACCTGCTATGTCGCCTTGGAAAACTGTGGTGGACGTCTTCAGCTTAGAGATGCTGTGCTTCAGCTCGTCAAGATTGTTCTCTTTCATGTCCTTGATGCGTGCGATGACGATATTACCAGAGCGAACTTTCTTTATTATCCTGTCTGTATCCGAAAGCGTATCAATCCTTTCAATCATTATCTTGACTTTTTCAGGCTGGTTGGCTTCGATGGGGATTTCCGTAAATTCGTCCACCTTTGCCTCGTCAATCTGGGGGTTTTTCTTGAAGAACCTAGAAAATATTGACATAATATCTTAGTAGCGAAAGATATACTTAAAGCTTTCACTACTAACCTACGAAATTTCCCGGTGGACATCGTAATTTTTCCGTATTGTGACCGTGTTCGGAGCTTTTTTCCACTAGCGTGCAAAAGAACATTCTATGCTATAAAAAGTTTACCACTATAATCAGAGTATGGCAATTCTAAACCTTACTGTTAGCTCCAAACAGAATCAGAACAGATGCATAATGTGTGAGGGGAGCCTGGAAAAAGCAAACCACGGCAACATATGCAACTCGTGCAAGGACAAGATGATGAAGCACTAGTGGCAGATTTTCGCGCCTTTCTTTTTTAGATACATCGTTAAGCTAGGCTTAACGTGTACAGGTGAAACCCTTGTGTTTCACCATGTATTGCTGATGATATTCTTCTGCTGCATATAATTTTGATGCCTTGACTATCTTACTAACTATTTTTCCAGACATCTCTTTCTGACGCTTCGCTAGCGACAACTCAGCAGTTTTCTTCTGCTTCGCGCTGTGATAATAAATAACAGATCTGTACTGAGAGCCGACATCGGGGCCCTGCCTGTTCAGCTGCGTCGGATCGTGGACAGACCAGAAGATTTTCAATATTTTTTCAAAAGAAATTTTCTTCGGGTCGAATTTTATTTCTACTGCCTCAGCATGGCCAGTCTTGTCGGTGCATACGTCTTCGTATGTGGGATTCTTCATTTCTCCGCCTGTATACCCGGCACGCGTCGATTTTACTCCAGGGAGCGCACGGAAAACCTCTTCAATACCCCAGAAACATCCGCCAGCAAAAGTTGCTTTCTCCATCACAACAGTCCTTTTACTTTCAGTTTGTACTCTATTTTTTTGGTCATTGCTTCCCTTTCCTTTACTATTATCTCCGGGTAGCGGAATGTATACGATATCGCGTTTTTTATTCCGTGGGCAGGCTCCACGGCCATGGCCTGCCAGAAAACATACCTCACAGGGTAAAGCTTCCTGCGGTTGATCTCGATTTCTCTGACATGAGAGAGAACGGACAGCACGAGTAGTCTCATGATAAACGATATCAGAAATATCAGCTGGATTCCGCTCCACAGCATGAAACTCGATGATGCCAGGATGTGCACAAGGAATGCACCCATAAGTCCGCCTATTGTGACGCCGATGCCAACAAAAAAGTTATGATTAGCGACATATTGCGGCCTCTTGTCTGCGGGCGTTATATCAAGCAGGTAATTAAAAACTACGAGATCAAAGCCCGCCCATACAAACCCGTCGAATATCTTTACCAGAGCTATTTCCTGGATATTCGAAACGAAGAGCCACAGGAAGGGCGTGAAGCAGCCGAAAAAGCCGGTTACTAAAACGATATTCCTGCTGCCAAATTTGTCTTCAAGCTTTCCCCAATGCTTGAAAGAAACTATTCGTATAGCAGCACCCAGTATCGTCAGGGCCGAAAACCAGAAGTAATCTATATTGAGATCACGGATCATGTATACAGTATAGAAAGGCGACGCTATCTCAACTGCCAGATACATAAAAAAGAGATAAGCAGTGAAGATCACAAGCGGCTTATTGATCCTTATGGAAGTTGCCCAGTGCCGCGGGTTAAATTCGAATCTGTGCTTATAGTGAAATATTTTTTTGACGGGCGGCTCGTACATCTGTACAAAAAATACTATAGAGATGGCACTTAGTAAAACAGAAAGGAAGAATACAACAGAAAACCCGTATACAATAACTATCCAGCCTGAAATAAGCGTGGCAATTATGCTAGCCACGCCTGTTATCATGTTCCTGTTGCCAAAATATTTTCCTCTTATGTTCATGGGGACAAGATCGCCCATCATGCTTGACCATGCCGGCGACCTAAGACCTGCAAAAAATGCGATGAGGCCCATCATAGCTATAAGCAGCGTTATCTTGTTGTCGATATCTATGAACGGCAGAAGCATTATAGGAATCCAGAAAAACATCTTGGAAGTAAGCTGGGATATCATCCATATTGATTTGCGAGGCATATACTGCGTGAGTTTCGCTCCCGGAATCTGGGAAAGCGTGTTCATGAAGTTCTGAACAGCAGAAAGAAGACCTATATCCGAATCACGCGCGCCTAACTCAAGCGCGAAAGGTGTAATAAAAGTCGTTGTTATGCTGGTTGAAGACCCATTGAACATGCCCTCAGTTGTGGAAGCCTTTAGGCTTTTCTTTACCTTATCTTCATGTTCCCTTCTCTTCTTAGGAGTGTTGATTGCCGAGGGTTCTATGTGTCGCAGGCTTTCTTTGTCAAATTTTCTCACAGTACTTGCCGGTGCGGCGCCTGGTTTTACGGAATTTTCCAAGCTTTCATCAGCCATAGTAATGTATTACAAGTAATAAGGTATATATACTTCCTCGGCTAATTGTAAGTTAATAATTCTGGAGGCTGAATCATGAAAAAAATAATTTTGACTGCTCTACTTCTTCTTGCTGCTGTTTCGTTTGCACAATCCGTAAGTTCGGTAATCCTTGTTTCTGATATAACATCTGTAGATATGCTTATAGCAAAAGCTGCCGGAGAGAAGACAGGTATGCCGGTTCTGGTGCTGCCTGACGGAGCGCTAAACGACGAGATACGGACTCAACTAACGTCGCTTGGCGTAAAGACCATTGTCCTGGTTGGCGGACCATCTGTAATAAAGGAAGCGACACAGACAGAACTGGAAGTAAAATACAGCGTAGTGCGATTATGGGGACATGAAAGGACAGGAACCGCAGTAGAAGTAGCCAAATATTTCTGGAACGGCGGCGCAAACTGTGTCGTAATCGCTGATGATACGAAAGACAGCACACACGATACGGAAGTACAGATAGAAGCTTCGGAATCCGCCTCTTCTTCAGGATGCCCATTTTTACCTGTACCAAAAGGAACGATGCCGGCAGAAGTTCTTGACGTGATCAACAGCCTCGGAATAAAAGAAGCGAAATTCGTAGGAAGAGAATTGTCCGGAGAATTCAGGATTAAACTCGCAAAGCTCAAGCTGAAAGAAATAATCGGCAACAGAGATGAGATAGAAGACGATATCGACGATGAAGAGGCAAAAATCGTCCGGGACATTTTCAAAACATACAGAGA
>CAYITT010000041.1:0-2376 GCA_964366275.1 uncultured archaeon | reverse complement strand
CACACTCTGGTAAGGATAGTTGCAAGCGCAAATGAGACGCCGAAACTCGTAGAGCTGATAAAAGCAAGAAGTATCACTGACGTTCGCGTCCTCGGAAAGCCTGCGCTTGCTGATGAAATAGCAGCGGCGCTTGCGGTCGAAGGTATAAACGCAACAAAGATTTCCGGAAGTTCTGATGGAGTCGCGAGAAAGATACTTGAAGCGACTTTAGACGACTGGGAAAAGAGAATTAAGGAACATGCAAACGAAAACGCAGACCAGAAGGCACAAATCAAAGCGCATCTTATCGAAAGACTCGCTGAATTGGAAGCACGCTTGAACAACATTGAATCTGAGCTTGCGAGCAAGAAAGCCGAAGGCGTAGAAGCAAGCGAGATAACAGGACTGCAGAACAAGATAGACGCAGCCCAGAAACAGATAGACGCAATAAAGACGTATATAGATAACAACAATCTTGAAACTGCCAACATCAGAATTGCAAAACTATTCGATGATGTTGAAAGAGCAAGATGGAGAGGCCGTGCAGTGCTGCGCATAAGCTCTGACGACGAGATTGAAGACGAGGAAGATTCTCTTGAAGACAATGATAAGATAGACATAACTTCCGTTGAAAGCAGGCTTGCCGCAATCAGGAACAAGTGCAACATAACGTCGCTGGATTCAGTAATAGAGAAAGCAAAAGCGCTGAAACAGAGTATAACAGACGCGCGTGCGGCGGGCGATTATGCAAAAGCGGGCGAACTTTCCAGAGAATTGAAAACGCTTGTTGAAAGAGCAAAACACCTTGCAAACATCTGTGAAAAACTGAACAAAATTGATGACAATATGGCTTCAGCGGCCGAGAGGGCAGCACAACGCGCTGAGAAAATAAGATCCGAAAGCAATGATGATTAAGATTTTAGTTTGTCTCTTTCCTTAACCATTTTGCATATTTTTCATTCGGATTTACTTTAATTTTTGTTATGCACGGTACGCTATAGGAATGTATTTTTTCGACTTCCGCTTTTATTTTACCATAATTCTTTTCAGGAGCTTTTGTTATAATGGCAAACTCCTTACCAGTTTTAATTTTCCTTTTCCACAAATACATGCTCGCTATCGGAAAAATATTCGTGCAGGCTGCCAGTTTTTTCTCAAGCAGATGCTTCGATATCTTTGTTGCTTCCTTCAGCGAAGACGCCGTTATGTATACAAATATGAAACTCATTTCCTGCCTCCCAATATTTTTTTTGTTGTCTTGAAATGCAATTTAGCTATTTCGCTCAAGATGCCTTCATTATGTTTTTCTAAAATTTCTTTTGCGGCGTTCTCAACGTGCGTCGCGCCCTTCGGCAGCTTGTAGCCTATCTGCAAAGACAATGAGCGAAGCGTGCGCAGAAATTCTGCACGCGCAAGTATCGAGGCCGCGGCCACTGCAGTGTCAGATTCGCCACGAATTATCTGAATGAGCTTTACTTTCTTTCCTTTTTCGAGGAGCGCGGATTTCAGATATTTTTCATCCGCGAACTTGTCGACGATCACTTCGTCAACCTGTTCTTTTTCAAGCAGATTTTCAATAACACGCGCATGCCCCCAGGCCAGCAACTTATTCAGGTTGCCTATTTTTTTATACAGCTGGTTATACTTTTCGGGCGATATAGCAACGATGTTATACTTACATGTTTTCTTTATTTTTGCCGCTATCTTCGGTATCTGGACATCTGAGATTTTCTTCGAGTCTTTTACGCCCAGCTCGCGCAGCGAGCTATCTTTTGAATCGTCAAGAATAACTCCAGCAACAACAAGATATCCAAAGTAGTCGCCTTTTCCCGACTCGTCTACGCCTATACGTTTCATCTTATTTTATTAAGCGGCTGGGATAATAAATACTCATGTGGATTATCGATACGGTGCTTCGGAGAAAGACTGTTTACGGACTGAGAAAAAGGTACGACAAAATGAGGGAGAAGACGGACAGGTTCCCTGTCATTGAAAAGCGCATAGAATTGCTCAGGCTACTGGACAGGATAGAGCCTTACATAACTTCACTGGAAGAACATCACATGTCGCGATTCGAGAAGAAGAAGATCATTGAAATCGTCCACAGAGACCTGGAAAAAATGGGGCTGCTACTGGAGAAAGAGAAAAATTCTCTGTGATCAAGGACTAGTCCTGTTGCGTCTTATTTTTTCTATCTGGTTGCTTAACGGGTCTATATCACTGACGCCTATTCCATATAAAAATTCTAGTGCGCGCTCCTGTCCCGGACCGGTTGATTCATCACCCGACACAAGTTTGTAGGCATCAATCAAAACTCTTTCATCGGATGGCCATCTTTCGACAAGCATGTGTGCAAAGTCCTCGCCTACGGCAGTATCAAGACATCCAGATCGGAAG
>CAYITT010000040.1:0-6107 GCA_964366275.1 uncultured archaeon | reverse complement strand
TTACAAAACACACTTGTCTTGTTTTCCTTCTTTCCTGCACAGTTTTTCATAGAGTTTCTGAGCATCTTCATTTTTCAAATCGTCTATAGTGTTGATTCCAATTGAATTCAAATCCTCTGACAGTGCAGGTCCAATTCCAGGAATTTTCATTAGTTCTGATTTCATCTAAACACCTAAAATATAACAGTTCTTTTTTGGCTTTTTGATTAAACTTTTTTCTAAAAAGTTTAAGTGCATCCGCCGGGATTTGAACCCGGATGGTCAGCTTGGGAAGCTGAAATCCTACCGTTTTCCCACCTTCCGCTTTTTGTGCAAGGAAAGGTGCTTAGATTACAGATGCGTCTCTTAGGAATTTAGGCGTGAATTTTATAAAGCGAAGTACACATATAATGACGTTATGAAAACGTTAACGAAAATAGAAATTGCTATTTCGACACTTGTATTGATTATGATAATCGGTACTGTTTCTTATCACTATCTTGAGGGATGGACATATGTTGATTCTTTTTATTTCACCGGAGTGACGATGACAACAGTCGGTTACGGAGACCTGCATCCAACAAGCAATTTATCAAAGATATTTACAGTCTTGTTCGCTTTTGCAGGAATAGGGATAACACTATTTACTGTATCCTTGCTCGCGACACAATACTTCGAGACGAGAGAAAAGAGGTTTGGGATTCAGATTGAGAGACGTTTTCTTGAAGACCTGAAGAAAAATTTCAACATGAAAGTGTTTCGTAAAAGAAGGAGAGCGGCAAGGAAAGAAATCCTGAAAGGTACAAGGTTCTAGATTTTGACGTTTTTTACAAAACGTTCTATTTTATCAAAGGCCTCGTGTAATTTGTTTTCTTCTGGCAGGTATACTATGCGGAAGTGGCCCGGCATATCGAATCCAGAGCCGTGTACAACCGCGACACCTTCTTCCTTGAGAAGATTCATGACAAATTCCTTGTCATCTATTTCGAAATCTATTCGCGGGAAAGCATAGAACGCAGCCTTTGGCTTTACAAGGCTCAGGCCGTCTATTTCGTTGATACGCTTATATGTTATATCTCGTCTGCCGCGCAGTTTACGTAATGTAGCTTTTAGATGGGGCCTGTTGCTCTCAAGCGCCGGTTTTATAGCGAACTGCTGCGGGGTTACACCGCAAAGCCGCGCGCGGCCCAGCTGCATTATGGCAGCCGTGACGTCCTCCATGCGCTGATTGCGGTCGGTGACCGAAAGCCATCCGGTTCGCCATCCCGGCGAGAGGAAATTTTTTGCAAGACCGTTGCATGTTACTACGGGAACTTCGCCGGAGAACTGTGCAATGTGATGCATTTCCCCCTCCAGTACCATCTCGTCATATATTTCATCAGAAAAAATTATCAGATTGTGCTGACCTGCAAGATTTACAAGTTCTTCGAGGGATTTTCTGTCGTAGAGGCCTCCTGTAGGATTATTTGGATTGATAACAACGAGAGCCTTTGTTTTTTCATTTATCTGACTTTCAACATCATTTATATTCAGTCCCCATTCATTTTCTTCATCTAGTGTGTAAAAGCGATAGTCAATCTCAAACAGGTTTGAATATGCCGGATATATCGGATAAGATGGTCGTGGCAATATGATATTCTCTCCGCGATTAACAAGAGAGGCAATAAATATTCCAACGGCCTCTGACACGCCGAAAGAGATCATTATATGCCGTGTGTCAGTTGAGATGCCGAGTTTGTTGTTATGATTTGAAATAGCCTCCAATGCCTCCGACACACCCTGTGAATCAGAATAGTCGTTATGGCGGTTATGTATGGCTGCGGTGACGGCCTCCTTTAGTATTTCTGGCGTGTCAAAATCATACTTGTTTGGGTCGCCTACATTTAGATAAATAACCGGCTTTTCCTTCTCCACCTGCTTTGCAAGGACGGCTATGTCGCGTATTGCATACTTGACATTTTTCGTCCTGTGTGCTGGAGCAATTTTATGCATAAGTGGGTTCGGCAGGATTCGAACCTGCGATCTCAACCACGTCAAGGTCGCGTCATAGCCACTAGACTACGAACCCGTCTAAGGACACTTCAATCGTACGTTTTAATTCTTTTAAAACAAGAGACCCGTGATGGGAGTTATATCTGAATTCGAGGAATTTCTGGACGATTACAAGGTTCTTGGTCTCGTCGTTGCATTTATCATTGGCGTCGCAGCTACAAATCTCGTGCAGTCGTTGGTAAACAACATAATAATGCCAGCGATAGCACCTTTAATCCGTGGCGGTTCGTGGGAAACGGCGACGCTTGAGCTGGGGCCGGTTGTTCTGCGATGGGGCGCATTTCTGTCTGCGCTGATAAATTTCATTATAATAGCACTGGTAGTCTTTGTGATAGCCAAGAAAGTCATGAAGCAGGAAAAAATCAACAAAATTTAGTTCTTTATCTCCAGGCAATATTTTGCTTTGCTGTTAGAATAGACCTTCCACGTTTTCGGATTTAGTGTCATCGGAAAGGCTTTTTCGATGCTTATTATTTTCATCTTTTCATTCAGAAAGAATAGTTTTAACGGAACACAGAAAGGCATCCATACGTTATTCGCGTATATCAGCGCGCCGTCTTTGTCCTTCAAGGAATCGAACATAAGTCCTCTGATCGAGGCAAGGCCGCGGCAGTCCTTGACGCGGTAGGTCTTTCCTTTTACTTTAATCCTGATAAGTTTCATATTTAACCATATTTTCCATATCTTTAATATGAACTTCAGAAGCGAGAGTTACACAATACTTAAAAAAAGTCTGAGAGAAAAGGAAAAATATTTCACGAAAGTCAACGGCAGGAAATTTATTGTTTATCCGAATGTATTTTCACCAAAATACTTCAACGATTCAGGATTTTTCGCTGCAAAATTGCCGATCAAAAAAGGCGGAAGTTTTTTGGAAATAGGATGCGGCACGGGTATCGTCTCGATTTTTGCGCTGTTGCGGCACGCCGCGACAGTCGTCTCCGTCGATATTAATCCTGAAGCCTGCAAAAATACGCTGGAAAATGCTTCTCTGCACAGGTTGGAAAAGAAAATAAGGGTAGTCAGGTGTGACTTGTTCTCTGGCATTGGCGATGAAAAATTTGATGTAATTTTCTGGAATATGCCTTTTGGTTTTACAAGAAAAAAACTCAGCATTATTGAAAAAAGCATAATGGACACAGATTACAGGTCAATAGAGAAATTTTTCAGAGAAGCGGATAAACATTTGAGACCTAACGGAAAGATTTTTATCGGCTTTTCAAAAAACATAGGAAACTTCAGGCTGCTGGAGAGAAAGGCTTTGATAACGGATCATGACATTTTTCTAGTGAAGAACAAGCGTTCAAGACAGTCTAATCTGGCCGACGCGTTGCCTTTGGAGTATCAGATATATCAGTTGGTCCCACGTCTTGCGAATTTCAAAAGATCTTCCCCTTTGTAAGCGCCGCTGTATGCGGTAGTTTCGCCGCCTAGTTTAATAAAAATCATCTGCCCTAGTCGCGCATTCTTGTAGATTTTAACAGGACGAGAAACTTCCACGTGAAAGAAAGAGCGTCCCTCGTATCCAGGGTCCCACAAAGCCGTGTGCTGGACTATTCCACATACTAATGCAGAACTTCTGGGCATCAACAGCGCAGCAATATCTTTTGGAAGGATTATTTTTTCATTGAATGCAACATGATAAGTTCCCGGCTCAAGAAACCAGTGATCTAATTCTATGGGAATTTCCTCGTATCTGGGCAGTTTTCTTTTTTCGTTGCTGAAATCCAGCGCACCCTCGCCTTCTAGCGAGAAAACTTTTGCAACTGTTAAATCAACCCCGGCCTGCTGTATCTGGACGTCCTGGTTAATCATGTCCCTGACCAGCAGCCCTCTATTTACGTAGCTTCTTATTTCCTTGTCTGTTAGCAGCATACCTAGAAATTGTCGGAAAAATTTAAGTAGAAGTTAAATAAAGTCTAGCGGCTCTTTTTTGACGACTTTGCTTTGCTCTTTATAATAGAAATCGTTTTCTTTATTTTTTCTTTCAATTCTCGCTTTCTAAGCGAAAGCAGCTGCCTTGTGCCTACCCTAACTGTCTTGTATTTGTGCAGGAATTTTCCGCCGCATCTCACGCACTTCTCGGCGCTTTCCGCAACGAATTCCTTGTAACACATTGGGCACACATAAGTATACATCGGTTTTGCAGAGAGCCTGTCATCTTTTTCTATTTCTTTTACTTCGCCGCCGCAGAACTTGCATTTGTTTGTAGGCTTTTCAGCATCAAAAGAACGGACACATTTCTTGCATATGTAAAGATATGGAAATTTCTTCCTGAACTCATGAAATTGATCGAGTTCGCTGGGTGCTAAGTGGTCTCCCATTTGATCACCCAAGAATGTTTCCGAAGCCCTCTATAGCCGCGTCTTCCTGTTCATCGAACTTTTCAAGAACCTTTTTCTGGTGCGCGTATTTCTGTGCTATTCCCTTAAGTAAAGTCTCGGCTTTCTTTATTCGCTCTTCCGAAGCGTCAAGTATTATGAAATATCCGTCTTCTTCCATTTCTAACGATCCTGCGCTTTTGAGGGTTATGCTCCCGCGACCTATTTCATCGTCCTTCCTCAAAAGATCTTCAGCCTTTGATTTGTTGTCTCCGTCCACAAGAAATACTTCTCTCATTTTGTAAAGTAGGAGGCAAACCTTAATAAATGCTTTTCTTATCGTAAGTAATAACACGCCTCCGTAGCTCAGTTGGTAAGAGCGATAGTTTCGTAAACTATAGGTCGTGAGTTCGACTCTCACCGGGGGCTTTCTTCGTACCCTTCGATGCGGTCTCGCTTTTCCTTATCCTTTTTCCACAACAGCTGCACGCCGATTGCTATTGCCGTCAGGAACGGTGCTAGTATGCCGTAGATTATTATAAAAGGGAGAATGTAATTGAAAAGAAATTGTGCATACAGTGAAATAAAGAATGCAGCAAAGAAACCTATTCCAATACCGTTTATTATAACGCCCATTGAATTATATGACAAACTCTGGTAAATATACCTTCTTGTAATAAGTTCTTTTCCGTGAAAGCATAGCTTTCAGGGACTCAGAAAGACTCCGGCTTTCTTGAGTTGGAAAACCTAGCTTTTTCGCTGCCGACTGAAGTTGCATAGCAACTTCTTTTTGTTCAGAAAAAGATCGGTATTATTTCCTGCTTATCGTGACTCTGCCCCTTACTATGAGGACGCCGAAATACGTCGATACGACAGAAGCTACAAGTATTGCAATTATCCATATCCATGCAATAGTTATGAATGGAGATACTGACTGAGCCATAGTCTGGAGCGTTGCAATGTCGGTTCCTGGCGGCGGCGTTTCTGAATTAATAATACTCAATGCATCGCCTATCCAATAATTGACAAATGCTGCTACTAGCGAGCCAAGCAGGCCTATTATGCCGACAATTATGTAGAGATAACCAAGATTTTTCATTTATACCACCGGTGCTACTGTAGCCAGTCCACCTATTAGGGCAAGTCCTACTGATGCGTATACTGCAAGTATGATGGCAAGTATTGCCACGGACAATGCCACAAATGAAGTAAGCATATCCGTTGAATATAATTCTTTTACGCCCCTGTATAGCGTTGCAAGCCCCTGTGAAAATCCGACTGCCAGGACAATTAACTGGATTCCTGAAGAATAAGGAACAAACGTAAGTATTGCCGCAACAAGCACGCCTGCGGACATAGGGACAAATGAGTATGATACTGCCGTAATCCCTTCGAAGAATTTACCTTTGCCGCCAAGTGTTGATGTAGCTACATGAATGACCAGCGCGCTCAGCAGCCCGGCGATCAATATGGTAATAAACACAGATGCGACAGAACTGATCACTATGGAATCAGTCAGACCGGCTTTTACGACCAGAATGCCGCTGGCAGCTGCGAAAATCACGGCAGTCTGCACGAGAACTAAAACAGTTTTTTTGATGTCGCGCTTTTTTTTAGCTTCGAGCAGACTTTTAGGAGAATCTTTCAATATATCTATGCACACTTGAACCACACCTTTAATCCACATGACTTTCGCTGAATTTAAAGATTGCGCACTACGATTTTATTATGCAGGAAGAGATCGCTAAAAAAAAG
>CAYITT010000039.1:0-6122 GCA_964366275.1 uncultured archaeon | reverse complement strand
GGTTCCCCTGATATGGGAGGCATGGCCATGCCTCCCAACTATTAATTTCGGGAGGAGCCAAAAGAAAGGAGGTGAAAACAATATGAAGCTATTAACAAAGGAACTACTAGAGAGATTTGCCAAGGTTGGCAGACAAGAGGACAGCACAGATCCTATCGTAGTAGCGAAATTTTTCAACCCAACAGGTGCGGGTACGTGGTATGCAACGGAATACGATCCGGAGTCAAAAGAATTTTTCGGGTATGTATCCATATTTGGTGACTGGAACGATGAATGGGGTTCGTTCTCGCTCGATGAACTCCAAAGCTATACTGGCAAATTTGGCCTAGGTATCGAGAGAGATTTGTATTTCAGTGAGAAGCGAATTAGTGAAGTCGTGCCAAACGCGAAAAAATCATGGGTAATCAGCATGAAAATAGCAAGCCGTGTGTTCAATTTTCTTATGAACACAATATTTGGTATTAATATAAAAGATACTCAGTGCGGCGCAAAGGTGATGAAAAGAAATGTCTATGATGTGGTAAAGGACCAGCTAATGGTGAATGGTTTTGAATTTGATGTGGAGCTTATATGGGTGGTCAAGAAAAACGGATATAAAGTAAAGGAAGTCGGTGTGAAGTGGGTTCACGACCTTGACTCTAAATCAAGCCTGAAGAATTCTCATAAAATGTTTATGTCATTGTTGAAAAGAAGATTCAAAGGCTAGTCTTGTAAAGCTTAAAAGAACAGTAACTATAAATTTAAAATGGCTGAGATTCTTGGAGCTTACCCTAAAACGGGTTACGATATAAAAAACTCCTCAGTAGAGTTACCGCTAGGCCTCTTGTCAACCGTCGCGGCAGTCCACCAAGACTATGATGTAAAGATACTCGACCAGCGCGTAGACAACGATTTCGAAAAGCACCTCCTTGACGAACTCGCAAAAGAGCCTAAAATTGTCCTTATTCCATCAATGACAGGAACGCAACTGAAATATGCACTTGACATTTCCAGGGTTGTTAAAAACAATTCTAAATCTACGGTTTTATGGGGCGGTGTTCATGCCACGCTTATGCCTCATCAGACAATCGGACATAAACTGATAGATATGATTGTTGTAGGTGAAGGTGAATTTGTGCTCAAGAATTTAATGAGCTCTTTGGACGGGAAAATGCCGCTGGAAGAAGTAAATGGCATAGCATACAAAGATTCTGAGATAAAATTCAACCAGAAAGCTGACCAGCCGGATCCTAATATGATTCCTGAAATCCCTTATGAATTAGTTGACATTGAGAATTATGTTAAGGCGGGGGGCATTGCATTTAGCGAGAAGGAAAGGACGCTTCCATTTATCTCAAGCAGAGGATGTCCATATACATGCACATTCTGCAGTACAGCAGGCATAAACAAAGGTAAATGGCGAAGCATGACTGCGGAACTTACTTACGAACGTACAGTTAAAATGGCCAGAAAGTACAAGATAGATGTTGTAAAATTCTACGATGAAAATTTCACGTCTAATCCGAAGCGCGCTGAACAGATAGCTGATTTGATAAACAATGAATTCGGGTGGTCGATGCAGGCCCGTATGGACAACATGCTTATAACAGACATGAAAAAACTGGAAGCCGGTGGTTTAAGGGTTGTTGAACCTGGAGTTGAGTCGGGAAGCGACAGGGTTCTCAAACTTATCAACAAAGCTGAAACGAAAGCCACTATGATTGCTGCCAACAGAAAGCTTGCCGGGACCAATATCAAGGCCTTCTATAATTTCATGATGGGATTCCCCGGTGAAACCGATGCCGAACTAATGGAAACAGTTGATCTTGCCCTGCAACTGATACAAGAAAACCCCAATGCACACATAACACAGTTCTATATATTCGTTCCTTATCTGGGCGCTCCTTTATTCGACTATGCAGTACAGCAGGGGTTTCAGGTTCCTAAAACTCTGGAAGGCTGGGTCGCCTTTACAAGGATGCAGACTTATACTCCATGGATAAAAGACAAGAAAGAAATGCTTGAAACTATTATGTATACTTCAAAATTCGTCGATGGAAAAAGATTATGTCAGGTACTCAGAAATACTATGGTGCCCAAATTCTTGATAAGGGCATTATCGTCCAATTACAGACGGAGCTGGGAGAAGCACAAATTTGAAAAAACAATGAGCGTAAAAATACTGGATATGATGGTAAAACGCCAGTTCGGACTGAGCTCTGAGCCCACGTTCGAAAAAGATACGACATTTGAGATGGCACAAACTGAATAACTCGCTGTTTTGACCCTAAACCTTTAAAACGATGTAAAGAACCATATATTCTAGCTGATCATCATGAAAGTTTTGCTAGTATTTCCGAATCAAAAACTTACAGACCGGTACGCTCACAATGTCGATGGCATAGGCGGCTTCCTGCCACCTCTCGGTCTGTGCTACATGGCAGCTGTGCTTGAACGCGCCGGTCATGAAGTACGCATAATGGACTGCCCTGTCAACAACTACGATACCGGCGACGTCATGACAGAAGTACTAAATTTTCAGCCCGCACTTGTCGGAATTGCGGCAATAACTTCACTGGCTGAACTTACTAAAGAGATTTGTGATCTGATAAAAAACCAGTTCCCTGATGTAACTGTGCTGCTGGGCGGTCCGCACGCGACAATTATGGCTGAAGAGCTTGGAAGGACTACTAGGGCGGACATAATCGTAAAGGAAGAGGCTGACAACATAATAATTGATATTGTCAACGATTTAGAAAAATACAAGGCGATGAAGATTGTAAATGCCGGGAAAGTAAAGGACCTCAATTCTTTGCCGATGCCGGCCAGGCATCTCCTTGATATGTCCAAATACACTTCTCTGCCAAACACTTACAAGAAAGATCCGCACTGTTTCCAGATGGTTACGAGCCGCGGCTGTCCGTTCACGTGCACGTTCTGCTTCGACGCCAAGGGTATGTTCCGCCAGCGCAACGTGCAGAACGTGATGGAAGAAATACGGCTTCTGAAAGACAAATATGGTATAAAAGAAATAGCATTCTGGGATGACATTTTAACAATCAACAAGACGTGGACTCACGATTTTTGTAAAGAAATGGAAAAGGAGAACATCGCATGGTCGTGCTACACAAGACTGGATCTTGTCGACGAGCCTATGCTACAGGCTATGAAAAAAGCAGGTTGCTGGTCCATTTTCTTCGGCATCGAATCCGGCTCGGATGAGCTGTTGAAAAACATAACAAAAAAGATGTCTGTAGACCAGATGAAGGAGAAAGTAAAACTGGTAAAGAAAGCAGGTATAGAAATACGCGGCTCGTTTATGCTGGGACTCCCTGGAGAGACGCCGGAACTTGCAAGAAAGACGATAGAACTCGCTATTGAAATGGACCCCGATTATGCACAATTTTCAATTACAACGCCTTACCCCGGCACGCAGCTGTGGGATACTTACGAAAAATGGGGGACACTAGATAAAAATTTCAAGGATTACCACGGCTGGATGCCGGTGTTTCTGCCTTCCGGATATAAAAACCGCGAAGAACTGATGGCAATGCACCGCGAAGAATTTCGGCGGTTTTATATGAGACCCAAATACATCATGAGAAGGATCTCTAAAATAAGATCGTTTTCTGAGCTTAAGAAAAATCTGACAGGTCTGAAAATGGTTCGCGGAATGACAACGAGCTGATTATGCATGAACGTGTTAATAACAGGGTGTGGGGGCTTTATTGGTAGTCATCTGGCTTCATTCCTCGCAGATAAAGCAAAAGTGTATGGTACTGTATACGATTTTGACGGGCTGAGAAATGTAGAAGAGTTGAAAAACAAGATAACACTGATGAAATGTGATATCTCAAACAAGAAAGACGTTGAACGTATCGTCAAAAAAACTGTTCCTGACGTGGTATTTCATCTGGCTGCCCAGAGCTTTGTAGTGCCTTCATGGAAGGATCCTGAAAAAACCTTCCAGACAAATTTCTTTGGCACTTATTATCTTCTTGAAGCTCTCAGAAAAACATCCCCAGGCGCAAAGATACTAGTTGCTTGCAGCTCGGCTGAATACGGCTTCATTACGAAGGATGACATACCGCTGGCAGAAACCAGCCCGTTACGTCCGTCCAGTCCGTACGCCGTAAGCAAGGTAGGACAGGACATGCTTTCCTATCTCTACGCCAAAGCGTATGGCATGAAAGTTATAAGATTACGACTATTCAACACGACCGGTCCAAAGAAGACTTTCGATGCCTGCTCGGACTTCGCCCGTGGTATAGTCGAGATAGAAAAAGGGAAAAAGAATTCATTAACAGTTGGAAATCTTGACGGGTTGCGGGATATAACCGATGTACGCGACACGGTAAGAGCAATGTACTTGATTTCACAGAAAGGTCAGGATGGAGACGTATATAACATATGCACAGGTAAGGCGTACAAAGTTTCGGACTTGCTGAAAAAATTGGTGGCTATGTCAAAAGTGAAAATAAAAATTGTAAAATTCCCGGACCCTATGAGAAAAATAGACGACCCGATTTTTGTTGGTGACAACACAAAACTGACAAAACTTGGATGGAAGCCGGAGATACCGATAGACAAAACACTCTCAGATATACTTGACCAGTGGCGATCTCAGATAAAGTAGTGCTTTATTTTCCTGCGATAAGTCCTTTAATTATGAGCCTCGCCGCGCGCGGGATGTCCTTCTTCTTTATTGTTGTCATGTTAGCGAAATAGTAAGCACGGACGCGTTCTTCTGCCGTATACTCAGATGTATCGAAAACCGGCTTGGGTCTCGCTCCTATATGGAATCCGTCTTTCCAGTCGCGAAGCACGCGTGCGTTGACATCTTTCTTTACCTGATCCCATACTTCCGTTCCCGGATACGGAACCAGTATTCCCCACGACGCTGTTATACCCATTCGCTTTGCGAATTCCATCGATCTTTTGTCAGCTTCGTAAGTACTTCCTATAAGCCCGATTATGAAAAATCCGTGGACTTTCAATCCTGCTTTCTGCGCTGTTTTTATCCCGCGCTCAACATCTTCCAGTCTTTCTCCTTTTCTTATCTTGTCAAAAACTTCCGGGTCGCCGCTTTCGACACCAATAGACACGGCATAGCATCCGGCCTCTTTCATAAGCCCGCAAAGCTCGTCATCTAAACGATCGGCACGTATTCCGTTGGGGCATGTCCATTTCATATCTAACTCCTTAATGAAAAGTTTGCAAATATCCTTGGCCCTGTCCATGAGCAGCGTGAAATTATCATCGAGTATCTTGAATTCTTTCGCCCCGTACTTTTTCTGGGCATATTTCAGTTCTTCAAGCAGGCTTTCTCCCGAGCGCGCGCGGAACTTTCTTCCGATGACGGTCGGCACATTGCAGTATGTACATGTATACGGACATCCTCTGCTTGTAACGAGAGGCCAGTTTTCTATTTTCTTTATTTTTCCGTCAACATTCACCGAATCAAAATCGTCATAGACAGGGAACGGCAGTGATTCCAGATCAGATATCCATTCTCTTGCATGGTTCTGTACAATCTGACCATCCTTTCTGTAAACCACGCCCTGGATCTCTTCTATTGGTTTTCCAGAAAGGATTTCCTTGAAAGCTATCTCTGCTTCCCCGAACACCGCAAGATCAAAAATAGTATTATCCGTCATGAAATTGTAACCGTCAACCATTATGTGAGGGCCGCCGGCAATCAGCTTGACTTCAGGGTTTATTTCCTTTACCAGCTTCCCGACCATGATGGACTCGTCAAGAGTGAATGATTTCATGGATATGCCAACGTAATCGGCGTTCTTCACGGCCTGCAGACGCTCTTTTACTTTGCCCTGCCTGTTGACAAAATCAATTACCTTTACCTCGTGCTCATTGCGTATCCCGGCGACTATGTAGGCTATTCCATTGTTTAGCCCTTCCCATACTCCCTTCGGGTCGACAAAAACAATTTTCATACCATCACTTTGCACTTGGCATTCTTAAACACGTTGAATACGCACGGGCTAAAAGTAAGATTGGTACACCGATAGAAACTTGGTTTTTATTTTAATACATTGCCCCCAAAGTTCTCTAATGAAAGTCGCGCTATGCACAGAAGTATTGTACCCGTTATATGGCGTGGAACGGCGGGTCTATGAACTCGC
>CAYITT010000038.1:0-6305 GCA_964366275.1 uncultured archaeon | reverse complement strand
AATCGAGGAAGATGTTTATATCCTCACGTTCTTTTCTTAGGTTGAGTATAGGTTCAGGAACATTTGTCTGTACAAGAGCAAGTGTATTCTTCAAAGCCTCGGTTTCCTTGCTTAATATCATTATGTCCTGTCTTTCATTTTCTATATCTTTCTTAGTTGTATAATTTTCGAATTTTGTGTTCATGCCGTCTATTGTTTTAAGGACGTCCTTCATAGCTTCCTCCATACCTTCCTGCTTGGATTTGTAGATAACTATATCTTCGAGTTCCATTTTCAAATCGATATACAATTTTTCTGCCTTTGAGGCTAATCGCTCAGTGTAGTTCGTGGCTTCTTGTATGTCAGCAAGTTTGTTTTGAACATTTGTGTTTATGTTTGCTAGGTTTTCCATGTTGCCGATAACCTTAAAATTTTCCAGAAGCTTGTTGAGCTTTTCTGACATGTCATCCGCTTTGGCTTGAAGCTTCTCCATTGAAAGCTGGTATTTTTCGAATTGTTCATTTATCTGATTGAATTTCTTTTCAATGTCTTTAGGTCTTAGTGTTGTAACATCGTCATTTATTCTCTCAAGTTTGATATTTATTTCCCTTTCATTGGCATCGTTTTGTATTGACATAGATCTTACTTCTCCAATACTCTCGAACAATGATTGTATAGACTCATCCGTGGTTTTTTTCTGATCTCTGATTGCATCGAGCATGGTCTTTATTTTTTCTATCTCAATCATAGACATGCTGTCTTGTGATGGTGCTGGGGGTGGCGGAGCGGCAGCCACAGCAGCAGCTTCCTTTTTCTTACCGAAAGACGGTAATTTTATTTTTCCAAGAAGACCGACTTTCTTCTCCACGTCTTCACCTTTTTCTTCTTCTTGTGCTGACGGCGGCGCAGCTGCCTGTGCTACAGCCTGTTCCGGTTCTATTTCTTCAATAGGCTGGGCGTTTTCATCGGCAACAGAGTTATCCATGTAAGACATCTGGCTCTTGTACTTCTCCTTCAGTTCCTTGTAGGTTTTGTCAGATATGTTAGCCTTCCTGTGCTCGTCTTCTAGATGCTTGAGCAGCTGCTTTATGTCTTCCTTTGTTTTGGGTTCTTCCATTTCTGCCATATTTTATCACTGTTTTGCTTGCGCAGGAGCAGGCGCGTTGGTCTTCTCAAGACGCTTCTTGACAGATTCTATATATGTGTCTGCCATTTTAAACGCTGCGGTCTTTATTTTATCCTTTGCTATGTTGAGTTCTATTTCTATGTCGTAAGTATCCTTTCCTGCTTTCTTCATCTCGGCAATCTTTGCGTCTATCTCAGCAACCTTCTTCGACAGATCTATATACTGGTTAATTTCCTCATCAGTTAGTGCGAACGGGTTGTGTAAAAGCGGGCGGAAGTTAATGAACCAAGGCTTACCGTTGTTGAATTCAGGGTTCTGGAACAAGCCTGTACCTATTGTGAGCTTCGTTACCTTTGATGCGTATTCCATCCCGTATTTACTCTTTACACGTCCTATGTCGCCTTCGTACTTAGTTCTCAACTGTATTTCGTTAGCTATGTTAGCACGTATTGCTCCCTTGAAGTCTAACAGTACTTGTGATATGAGGAATACGCCGATGCCCCACTTACGGAATTCTCTTGCTGCTCTTTCTATTGCGGTGTAACCTTTCTTACCGCCGTATTTAGGCAGCAGCCTGTGTACTTCGTCGTAAACTAACAGCAGCTTTATCTCTTTAGATTCTTGCGGCCTCATGTCGAATACAGACTGTATGCTTCTGCGCACGAAGTCGTCTAATTTCTCAGGCGGCAGCCTGTTCATGACGAATACGGTTATTTCTCCAGGCTTCATGTGATCTTTTATGTTTACCGGCATGGTCGGATCCTCTACCAGTATCACGTTCGTCTTGAATCCTGTAGCTTCTTCAGGTTTGATACCGAATTTAGGATACAAGTCGAAGAATACTTTCAACTTATTGGCCTTCATGAAGCCGGTCCACTGTGCCGTAGGGTCAAATACTATTATAGGTACTTTCCTCTTGAGTAACTCTTCTGTAACTACCTGTGCAGACACAGATTTACCGGAACCAGTGCCTCCTGCGGCTATTGAGTGCATGAGGAGCTGCGATATATCTATGTAAGCGTCTTTATTTGTTTCCGCAATTTTACCAATCTTAATTGAATTTGGCCCAGGCTTCGGAAGTGCATTGAAGTCCACTGTTGATCCGTATCTTGACTTTGCTTTTCTCATTGCAAGCCTTGTGACAAGTACCTTCCTTCCTATTATTGCAATAGGCAATCCGCCCATCACCACTACATATGTCAGCCAGTTGAGGAATACGGCCCTGAGTATTTGCAAAGGTATTGGTATTGATAGTATCTCGAAATCGTCCGCCGAAGTCGCCGTCTTGTTTCCGTACCAGTATGTTGCAACTACATCTAGTATGTATTGTCCCTGCGGAGCAGTATCAGGCAGGTCCATTGTTCTTCTGAAGGTCAGTATATTTTCCACAGCAACAGTTTCCTTGAAAGTTGTTATGGTTTCATTGTCATTCTGTACAGGCCTTACCCTGTAAGTAAGTGTTATATCCTCTATCTTTTCTGTCTCACCTTTGTTAATTACGCTAACTTCGAATAACACCTTGTCTGCGGGATCTACTGTTTTTGACAAGACTTTTGTCTGTACGTCGAGCAACGGCACTAGTATAGATCTTACTAGTATAGTCACAGGAGTTGTATGAGTAACTTCACCGGACTTGACAGTTATTTCGCCCGTGTATTTGCCAGGTGCAGTGGTCGGTGAGGCGTAAGCTTTAATTAATACGACTTCTGTAGTTTTTGCAGCAAGACTGAAGCTTGGCTTTTGGACAGTAATGAGGCCGAATACTGGACCCTCTACTGTTATTGTAACTGTAGTTGCTGCCCCCCTGTTGTTCTTGACATCTATAGAGAATGTCTTCTCCTCGCCAGGTGCAATTCCTATTTCAAGCAAATCAGCCTTAACTTCAAACGGTACATTTTCTGCCGCGCCTGTTGTTTTCGGCGGCGCGCCGCCTGCTGATCCGGCCCCGCCTGCAGATGGAGGCGGCTGCTGTTGTTGCTGTCCTCCGCCTTGTGTTACAGGAATGAACGGGCAGTCCGTAGGACAGTTGTTTACAGACTCGCCCATTTCGCTTTCACATTCGGTATTGCCACATATGAATTCGGCCAATACATATACCCCGTTCACTGAGGTTGTTGTTCCTTTTATTTTTAGAGACGTAAGATTTACAGAATTGTCTGTGTTATCGCCTGCCGTGTTAGCTATTCTGGTCCATTGTTCGTTATTGGACGCACTGAATTTGGGTGACCAGCTGGCACCATACTTGTAAATACCAAGATGTCTAGGGTCAAAAATAGGATTCCCGCATTCACCGCTCAGGCATTCGGAAAAGTCAATGGTTATTTCTGCACTTGAATAGTTTAGTGTAGATTCGATGTACAGGCCTTTCAGCGACGAAGACGTAGTTCTTGCGTTTCTGACGCGCCCGAATTTTATCGGGTTAAGCTGAGGTCCGCTTACGTTTGCTCCTAATAGTCTTACCGTTCCGAGCATGGAAGTGTTTGTAAGTTCTGCATCTATGTTGTAAATCTTGACATCTACGGTTTCATTATAGTTCCCGTTGCTGTTGTTTGTCCCGAAAATGAACCTTTTGTACCCAGTAATCAAGTCGTTAAGCGTGAATAGAAGCCCTATATGAGCTTCCGTTATTAGTTCGACGTCCTTTGCATTTCCTGCGAACTGTGTAGTCGGGTATATGTCGAACGTCTCTGTGGATGTATTACAGTTTCCTGCAGTATCACAGGCCTTTAATCTGAATGTGTAAGTGCCTAGCATGATCGTGTTGGTGGAGTTTGTCAGATATATATAGAGGTCGTCATTTTCTGATATTATATAAGAGTTTGTTATTATGACAGTGTCGTTGTCAGACTGGTTTAGCTTAGGTAGCGTCACGTTAGAAGTTACGTTGCCAAGAATTCCGAACTCGGTTATATTTGTCCTGATTATAAGTAAAGTGTTCAGTGTTACACGGAACGGAATCTCGTTGGTTATTGATGGAACAACAGTGTCGTTGTAGACTATTGATTTTATCTGGACTACAGAACGTGTTCTTGTTGTGTTAGATGTATTAGTTGTTTTGTTGTATGTTGCCGTAAGGTTGATGTTGTAAGCCTTGTTAAGATCCAGGGACGGCGCTAAGAACGTTATGTTCCACAACAATGTCCCGGAATCAAACGCGTAAGTTATATTTGGTGCGGCAACCGACGAGTTTGTCGCGTTGTAAAGTTTGAGGAAGAACGTAACGTTGCCTGTCGCAGTTTCATTATCACTTACGTTAGCTATTATGGTTAAGTTCTGGTCTGGAATCACTCCTGTGATCGGCGACACAGTTGTCGGCGACATTATTATGAGGTTGAATTTGATTACTGTAAGTGTGAGGTTCGTGCCTACTTCAGTGAAGCTGGCATTAGCTCTTATTCCTCCTGTCAGGTTAGTTATGAACATTCCGGTAAAGTTCTGCGTGTCGTTTACAATATCCTGTGTTGAGAAGTTTATTTGTATTATGCTTGACGCGCCAGGAGCTATTGTAACGTTCTCGGGAGCTCTCATTAAGTTTGTTATATCGCCGGTGAATGTCAGGTTGAGGGTTATTTCAAGATTTCCTGTGTTCGTAACATTAACTGTGCCGAACGTCCCGTTTTCATTAGTGAATGCAGTGCGGTTCAACGACCCCTCTTTGTGCGTCCACGATATGTTGGCTGGTACGACTACTACCAGTGGAATTAGCAGAGTCCTCGCAGGCGTCCAGTTTATTTCTATTATACCCTGGTAAGTTCCTATCTTGAACTGCGAAGGAACTGATATAGTTACATTCATCTGCTGCGTTGTATTTGGCATAAATGTCGCTATGTCTGATGGGCCGAATGAAGTCGAGAAGTTTATACACGCTACTCCTGATATGCAATTAATTGTCACGCCGCTGGCATTTACATTACCGTAAGACCGCAACGTGGACTGCACGGTTTTTATCTGGCCGTCTATGACCGATGATGATATAGCACCTGTGGTCAGATTGACCTGAGGGTTCGCGCTTACGTTTACCTGGAGTACGATCAGGCTGGTGTTGGTACTATTATCCAGATTTGTCCAGTTGCCTTCAAAGTTTACGGGGTATGTACCAGGAACTGTAAATGGGCTAATTGTCAGGTTTGTCAGATTTAGCTTCGAAGTCAGTTTTAGCATTTGACCGTGGTAGAAGAACCCACCTATTGTTATGTTCTGCTGGGATTCTGTTATATTTAATGAAGCGTTGAATGCTCTTGACCCTCCTGTATTATTCAGATAAGAGTTTATTGTAAATACAGGCGCATATTCGACTGTTATATTATCTATTACTATTGAGGCGGGCTGAGGTGATCCACGCACAAGAGTCGTGTTAGAGCTCGAAGCGTTTATTTGGCCGGTGCATGTCATCTTCGAGCTGGTGTCATTTGCGCATATTACTATTACGTATCTTCCAGTCTCATTCACCGTATAATTAACGTGATATGTATTATTGTACAGCTTGGTAAGATTGAACGTTTCGTTTGTGCTGAACGGTGTCGATACGTTTGTCCACACTTTGTCTACCCCAAAGTTATCTACGGCGTCCGTCTGTATGCTTATGTTCTCGTATCCGAATTCGAATTCGGTTGTTACTATTATGTTGAAGAGCGTTGGAGGCGGGTCTGTTACGTTAAGAACTACTGTGACATTTCTTTGTGCCGGCTCAGCAGACAGGTTCCTTATGAGTATAGTTACATTAAATATACCCTCTATCGCATTAGGCGCGACTGAGAAGTTTATGTGTATAACTCTCGATACCTGCTTTTCAATCTCAAAGGAGAATGAAGAGAAGCCTTCTATGTTGAGCAATCCATTATCCCCGCCCTTCAAGAGATCAAAGTTGGTTTTTACGTTGCCTGTATTGTTTATAGTTATATTTCCAAGATTTCCTGAAGTATTCAACGCAGCAAGGAACGCCCCGAATGTGTCAGGAGTTCTTAGCCATGACCTGTTCTCGAGTACGGTTAAATTAAGCAGCATATCATCGAAGCCTGCGTTACTTGTCGTCGCCCTTATTTTGGCGTAGTAGCTGCCGGGATTTGTCCCCAATGGTATCGTCGCAGTCGCTCTTGATGTAATGTACGTACCAGCAACCAAGAAACACCTGAGGTTTGGTGATAAAATAAGCAGACAGCCCGGACAGTCGCAAGCGAAATTCTTCCCGTTTTCTACCTAG